>DATGXM010000239.1:0-4696 GCA_035298985.1 Azonexus sp.
GGTCGGTGAATTTCAGCGCATTGTCGAACAGGTTGAGCAGGATCTGGCGCAGGCGCAAGGGGTCGCCGAGCAGCTGGGTGGAGCCCAGCCGCGGGTCGATGTCTTGATGCAGGGCCAGCCCCTTGGCCTTGATCCGCTCGCCGATCAGCGATTCGACATTGGCGATGATGTCGTCGATGCGCAGCGGCACGTGTTCCAAGGTCAGGCGATCGGCTTCGATCTTGGACAGGTCGAGGATGTTGTTGAGCAGGCGCAGCAGATGGTCGGCGGCGCGATCGACCTTGGTCAGCTTGTCGCGTTGCCAGGGGTCCGTGCTGCGCTGGGTGAGCAGGTAGGTCATGCCGATGATGGCATTCATCGGCGTGCGCAGCTCGTGGCTCATGTTGGCCAGGAAGGTGGTCTTCGCCCGGTTGGCCGCTTCGGCGGCCTCCTTGGCCAGCAGCAGGTCGGCGGTGCGGGCGGCGACCTCCTCTTCGAGGTGCTCGCGGTGGCGCTTGAGTTCGGCTTCGACGCGCTTGCGCTCGCTGATGTCGAGGACGATGCCGATGACCGCCGGTTTGTCCTCGTAATCGACTCCGGTCCCGAAGACTTCGACGTGGATAGGCTGGCCATCGCGGCGTAGTCCGGTGAAGCCGTAGTGCATGGATTCGACCACCCCTTCGGCCCGCCGCCGGATGTTGTCGTTCACCCGCTCGCGGTCGGCCGGGGCGACCAGCTCGAAGACGGCGACCCGGTCGATGATGTCTTCCGGGGCGCGGTAGCCGAAAATCCGGGCGAATTGCGGATTGACGTAGCGGAACAGCCCGTGCTGGATGATGTACACCCCGGCCAGCGACTGCTCGACCAGGCCGCGGAACTTGCGTTCGGCGGCGCGCAGCGCCTTTTCGGTGGCGACCCGCTCGGTGATGTCGCGGCCGACCATGACCAGCGCCTGGCGCCGGCCGTCCGGCGCGAACAGCGGGACCTTGGCGATTTCGAAGACCCGTTCGCTGTCGTCGGCGTGGCGGACGATCAGCTCGTCATGCAGGCGCTGGCCCTGTTCCCAGACCGCGCAGTCGGAATCCTCGATGTCGGCCAGCCTGGCGTAGTCCAGGCCGGCGGCCGCCGCCAGTTCCCTGCCGCTCTTGCCGCGGTAGTCGACGCCATCCAGGCCCAGCTCGCGCAGGAAGACGCGGTTGGCCTCGATCAGGCGGTTGTCGCCATCTTTCAGGCAGACCATGTCGGGCATCGTGTTGATCAGGGTGCGCAGGCGTTCCTCGTTGTTCTCGAGGCGGTCGGCGTAGGCCGATATGCGCCGCTGGAAGCGCTGGTTGCGGATTTGCCACAGGTAGGCCATCAGGGCCAGCAGCATGCCGCCGAGCGCAATGCTGGCCGGCAAGCCGGAGGCGGTGGCCGCTTCCAGTTCGGGCCGGCTGCTGAAGTGGGCAATCCACTGGTGGCCGCCGAAATCGATGGGCAATTCGGCCTGGTAGCGACCGCTGTGGTTTTCATTGCCGGGGTGCGAGTCGAAAATCAGGTTGGCGGGGGTCGCGGCGCCGTCGTAGAGGCGGAGCTCGACATCCTTATTGTCGGCGGTGATGACGCTGCGCAGCAGGTCATGGCTGCGAAAGGCGCTGAAGGCGAAGCCGAGCAATGCCGCGCGGCGCTGTTCGCGGCTATCGCGCGACATGCCGCTGCGATAGACCGGGACATAGATCAGGAAGCCGGGCTGCACGTCGTGGTCGGTCTCCTGGACCAGGGTGATCTTCGCGGTGAGGGCGGTTTCGCCGCTGTCGCGCGCCCGTTCGATGGCCAGGCGGCGCACCGGTTCGGCATAGGCGTCGTAGCCGAAGGCCGTGCTGTTGCGGCCGGTCGACGGCTCCAGATAGGTCACGCTGGCGTATTGCTCGCGCTGGCCTGCCGGGTAAATGCGGTAGCCCGGCAGGCCCTCGGCGCGCATCGCCTGTTCGTGCACCGCCTTGTCGCCGCCGTCTATCATCCGGATGAAGCCGGTCGCCTGGATGCCGGGCAGGGTGCGCTCCAGGTGCAGGTTGCTGACGTAGCTCTGCCATTCGGCGCGGCTGACATCGTCGCTCGCTTCGACAAAGGCGGCGGCGCCGCGCAGGATCTGGGCGTGGGTGTGCATGCGCGACAGGATGCGCGACCTTTCCTGCTCGGCCCGGTACAGGAAGCGCTGCTGGGCCTGCTGCGCCGTGGTCTGGTAGACGATGGCGCAGAGCGTCGCCGTCGCCAGCAGGATGGCGGCAGCCACCAGCCAGGCGCCGTTTTTCTGCATGAAGCTGCGGCTCAGTTCTCGGCTGGCGTGTGGTTCACCGGAAATTGCGCTCACCCTGTTGTCCACTGGTTTGATGTGCTTTTTATTGCTTACCAGCGCACCTTAGCACCGAAATGTGGCTTTGTGGGTTGTCGCTGTCATTGTTCTACAGCCCTTCCATCAGCGCCTGGGTGACCTCGCTGTCGGCCAGTCGTTCGAGGAACCAGGCCAGCGCATGGCCGATGTGCCGGCTGCGCCAGGCGATATTGATCGGGAATTCCTGGCGCGGCTCGTTCAGCGTTTTTTCGACCAGCCGGCCGGCGGCGATTTCCGGATCGGCGAGCCAGCGCGGCAGGTGGCCAATGCCCAGGCCGGCCACCTGGGCGGCCGCCTTGGCCCGGATGTCGGGGACGCGCAGGATGTCCTGCCCTTCGATCAGGCCGATGGTGCGCGCGGCCAGTTCCTGCGAGGTGTCGGCGACGACAATGGCGCGGTGGCGCATCAGTTCGCTGCCCGGAATGGGGCCGGACCAGGCAGAGAGCGGATGACCGGGGGCGATGGCGAAGACGAAGTCGCTGCGCGTGCCCAGCGGCCGGCTGGCGATGCCGCTGCGCGCCGGCACGTCGCCCGGGGCGCCGATGGCCAGGTCGGCGCGGCCGGTGGCGAGGGCGTCCCAGGTACCACCCAGCACTTCGCCGGCGATGCGGATCTGCGTCGGGTGGCCGGCCGCATAGAAGGCCTGTAGCAGCGGGAACAGCCGCTCGGCCGGAATAATGGCGTCGAGCGCGATGCGCAGTTCGGCTTCCCAGCCGTCGGCGATGCGCTGCACGCGGCGTTCGAGATCGCTGGCGGCGCGCAGCAGGTGGCGGCCGTCTTCGAGCAGGGTCAGGCCGGCGACGTTGAGCGTGGCGCGCCGTCCCGTGCGCTGGAACAGGCTGACGCCCAGGTCGTCTTCCAGCTTGGCGACGGCGTGCGAGACGGCCGACGGGACGCGGTGCAGCGCGGCAGCGGCCGCCGTGAAGCTGCCGTGGCGATCGATGGCATCGAGGATTTGCAGCACTTCCAGCGAGATTTTCATGTGAATTTTATTGAACGATAGGTCCGAAATTATTCGCTATTTGCAGGCGAACTCTAGGCCTATTATCGAAACAAAGCTACACGAACCATTCACAAGGAAATTTCCATGATCACCGTGCGTCCTTCCGAGCAACGCGGCTACGCCGACCATGGCTGGTTGCGGGCCAGGCACAGCTTTTCCTTCGCCGATTATTACGACCCCGCTGAAATGGGGTGGGGCGCGCTGCGCGTCATCAACGAGGACCGCGTCGCGCCGGGCACCGGCTTCGGCCGGCACGGCCACCGCGACATGGAAATTGTCACTTACATCCTGTCCGGTGCGCTGGAGCACCAGGACAGCCTGGGCAACGGCGGCGTCATCCGGCGCGGCGAGGTGCAGCGCATGACGGCCGGCAAGGGCATCCTGCACAGCGAGTTCAATCCGTCGGCCAGCGAGGAAGTCTATTTGCTGCAGATATGGATCGAACCGGCGGTGTCCGGTACGCCGGCCAGCTACGAGCAGCAGGCGCTGCCGGTCGCCGCCATGCGCGGCCGCTGGCGGCTGGTCGCCTCGCCGGACGGCGCCGACGGCAGTACCACCATCGGCCAGGATGCCCGGCTGTCGGCCAGCGTCCTGGGTGCCGGCGACACGCTCGGCTACCCGCTGGCCGCCGGCCGCCTGGGCTATGTGCATGTGGTGCGCGGCGCGGTGACGCTGAACGGCGTCGCGCTGGCCACCGGCGATGGCGCCAAGATCGCCGATGAAAGCGAGCTGCGCTTCGTCGCCGACGACGAGGCCGAAATCCTGCTTTTCGATTTGCCCCCGACTCACTAAGAAGACATTTTCATTCCCGAAAGGAAACAGCATGAGCAAGACAGTCGTCGTCTATCACTCCGGTTACGGTCACACCCAGCGCGTCGCCGAGCATGTGGCCGCCGGTGCCGAGGCCGAACTCGTCGCCATCGACGGCGAAGGCAACCTGCCGGAAGGCGGTTGGGACAAGCTGGATGCCGCCGATGCCATCATTTTCGGTACGCCGACCTACATGGGCGGCCCGAGCTGGCAGTTCAAGAAATTCGCCGATGCCTCGTCCAAGAACTGGTTTACCCGCGCCTGGCAGGACAAGGTGTTCGGCGGCTTCACCAACAGCGCCAGCCCGGTCGGCGACAAGGGCGCGACCATGATCCAGCTGCAGACCCTGGCCTCGCAGCACGGCGGCCTGTGGATCAGCCTCGGCATGCTGCCGGCCAACACCAAGGCCGCCACGCATAACGACAACAACCACCTCGGCGGCTCGGTCGGCCTGCTCGTCCGCTCGCCGTCCGACGCCAGCGTCGAGGAAATCCCGCAGGGCGATCTCGACACCGCCAGGGCCTACGGCCAGC
>DATGXM010000240.1:0-2077 GCA_035298985.1 Azonexus sp.
GCTGGCCGGCGGCGCGCCGGCGCTGGTGGTCAGCGACGTCCGCCTGCCGGGCAAGGACGGCCTGACGCTGTTGCGCGAAGTGCGCCAGTTCGACCGCGAACTGCCAGTGCTGCTGATGACCGGGCATGGCGATGTCGCCATGGCGGTCGAGGCGATGCGCGAAGGGGCGCATGACTTCATCGAAAAACCCTTCCCGTCGGAACGTCTGATCGCCGCCGTGCGCAGCGCGCTGGAAAAGCGGGCGCTGCTGGTCGAGAACCGCCAGCTCAAGGAACGCATCGCCGAGCAGGGCAGCACTGGTGTCATGCGCATCATCGGCCAGTCGCCGGCCATGCAGCGCCTGCGCCAACTGGTCGGCACGCTGGCGCCGACCGGGGTCGATATTCTGATCAACGGCGAAACCGGCAGCGGCAAGGAGGTGATCGCCCGCGCCATCCACGAGGCCAGCGGCCGGCGTGGCGCTTTCGTCGCCATCAATTGCGGCGCGTTGCCTGAAACGGTGTTCGAGAGCGAGTTGTTCGGCCATGAGCCGGGCGCCTTCACCGGTGCCGGCAAGCGGCGCATCGGACGAATCGAGCATGCCAGCGGCGGTACGCTGTTCCTCGACGAAATCGAATCGATGCCGCTCAATCTGCAGGTCAAGCTGCTGCGCGTGCTGCAGGAGCGCAGTGTCGAACGGCTGGGCAGCAACGCGGCCATTCCGGTCGATTGCCGGGTGGTGGCGGCCAGCAAGGCCGACCTCAAGGCGCTGTCGGACAACGGGGAATTCCGTGCCGACCTCTATTACCGGCTCAATGTGGTCAGCCTCGACCTGCCGCCGCTGCGCCGGCGCCGCGAGGATGTACCGCTGCTGATGGCGCATTTCCTGCACGAGGCGGCAACGCGCTTCCAGCGCCCGGCCGCGACCTGGACGCCGGCCGATCTGGCCCGCTGGTCGGCGCACGACTGGCCGGGCAATGTCCGCGAACTGAAGAATGTCGCCGAGCGCTGGGCATTGGGCATGCCCGATGCGCTGCCCGGCGGCGATACCGTTGTGGTTCCGGCCTTGTCACTGGCCGGGCAGGTCGATGCGGCCGAGCGCCAGATCATCGAGGGGGCGTTGCGCCAATGCGCCGGCAACGTGGCGAAAGTCGCCGAGCTGCTGCAGACGCCGAAGAAGACCCTCTACGACAAGCTGACCCGCCACGGCATCGTGGCCGACAGCTTTCGGCCGTGATGAATTCGCCAGTGCGCGCCGGCCTTGCCGTCGATTGGCCAGGACAGGTCCGCCGGGCCTTGCAGGCGTTGGCCGATCCGCAGCGGGCGCCGGCCATGCAGGCCTATATGCGCGGCCAGTTTGAATTTTTCGGCATCCCGACTCGGGCGCGCCGGCAGGCGGTGGCGGCCCTGGTCCGGCCGCGCCAGACGGCGGGCGAACTGCTCGCCAACGCCAAAGCGCTGTGGGCCATGCCGGAACGGGAATGTCAGTACGTTGCGGTCGATCTGCTGGCCCGCCAGCATCGCACTTTGGGCATGGGCGATATACCGGCCATCCTCGATCTGGCGCAGGCCAAGCCGTGGTGGGACAGCGTCGATGGTCTGGCCAGCGTGGTCGGCGATGTCGTGCGCGTGGCGCGCATTGCCGATGCATCGGCGCAGCAGGTGATGGATGCGGCTTTGCGCCATGACAACCTGTGGGTGCGCCGCATCGCCATGCTGCATCAGCTCGGCTGGCGCGGCGATACCGACCGCGAGCGCCTGTTCGGCTATACACTGGCGCTGGCCGGCGAAGCGGATTTCTTCATCCGCAAGGCCATCGGCTGGGCGCTGCGCGATTTCGCCCGCCATGAGCCGCAAGTGGTAATCGATTTTCTGAACGGCGCGGGGCGGGGGCTGTCTGCCCTCAGCCGGCGCGAAGCCGGCAAGCACCTGTCCGGCGTCCTTTGAACCTGGAGAAAGCGATGGTCGACCTCTATATCGGCAACAAGAACTACTCGTCGTGGTCCCTGCGCGCCTGGCTGCTGATGAAACATTTCGGCCTGCCTTTCACCGAGCACATGGTCTCGGTGGCCGGCCGCGACTACAACGCGGCGCTCAA
>DATGXM010000241.1:0-1959 GCA_035298985.1 Azonexus sp.
CCCTTTTTTGTCGCCCGCCGGTTCAGTTCTTTTTCTTGGCCGCCTTCGCCTTGCCTTCGGCCAGGTTGCCCTTGAAGTCGTTATCGACGAGCGGCGGCGCATCGACCTGCGGCACGTGGCACTGCACGCAGTTGTGGCGCAGGGCCGAGGCCTCCGCCAGCACCTTACCTTCACGGTCGCGGAAATGGCTGTCGCCGACCTTCGGCGCTTTCTTCTTCTGGTAATTGGCCGCGCCGTGGCAGGTCAGGCACTGGTTTTCTTCCAGCGTGATTTCGTCGAAATTCTCGACGGCATGAGGAATGACCGGCGGCTGTTCCTTGAAGGTCCGCGCTACCTTTTCCTGCCCGCCCGGCTTGCCGCCGAGGTACTTCTTCGCCTCGGGGGCCTGGTCGACGGCCGCGACATCGGCGCCGCGCATCGGCTTCGGCGCTTCCTGCGCAAAGGCCGGCGAGGCAAACGCCCAGCAGGCGACGGACGCCAGAACGGCGCAGGACAGCTTCACGGTGTGTTTCATGATGGGCGCTCCTCCTCTAAGACTCGATCATCACTTGGCCTCGCGCTGCACCATGACGGCGGCAGTCGAAACCGGGTTATTGCTGCGCAGCCCGAAGTTGAATACATCCTTCGAGCAGACATCGATACAACGTCCGCAATTGGTGCAGTTGGGCGCCAGGATCACCGGGCCGACGCCCTTGCCCTCCCCCTTGAGGGCCGGACGGATGACCTGCGGCTCCGGGCAGACTTCGAAGCAGTCCATGCAGTCGTTGCAGGCGCTGCGCCGGCTGGCCGAGACCCGCACCGGGCTCCAGCGGCCGAGCAGGCCATAGAAGGCGCCGACCGGGCAGAGCCGGCCGCACCAGCCGCGCGTCATCACGAACAGGTCGAACAGGAATATGGCGAGGACGATCATCCAGGCGCTGCCGATCCCGAAGATCAGCCCGCGATGCAGCATGGACACCGGATTGACCAGTTCCCACAGCACGACGCCAGTCAGCGCCGAACCGAGCAGGGTCATGCCGAGTATCCAGTAGCGCGTCTTCGCCGACAGGCTGCTCGCCCCCTTGATGCCCAGGCGGTCGCGCAACCAGCCGGCGGCGTCGGTCACCATATTGACCGGGCACACCCAGCTGCAATAGACCCGGCCGCCGACCAGGAAATAGATGGCGAGCACGACGGCAACGCCGATCAGCCCGAGTTTTTCCGGGACATTGCCGGCCAGCAGCGACTGCAGCACGACATAGGGATCGGTCAGCGGCAGCACGCCCAGCGTATAGCTGTAATTCAGGTTACCCTTGACGATCCACACCCCGGCCAGGGGCCCGAGCAGGAACAGGGTCAGGATGGTGAGCTGCGAAAAGCGGCGCAGGAGCAGCCATTTGTGGGCACCCTGCCAGCCTTTTGCCGCGACCGCCTCGGCGCCGACGCGCTTGGGGTGGGCGACCGGGCTCATGGCTTGCCTCCCAGACCGGGCGGCAGGCTCGGGATGGCCCCCGCCTCGCTGCCGGACATGCCGCGCATGGCTTCGGTATGGCCGGACGCCGGGTCGTAGTGACCGGGCAATTGCGTGCCTTCGGGCAGGCGGTCCGGCAGGTCCATCATCTTCGATTCATCGATCAGCGAATGGCCGGCCTTCTTCTGCTCCTCCCAGCCGACGCGGTAATGCTTGCCCAGCTGCCCCTTGGCCAGCTTGGGCGGCAGAACGCGGATCGCCGCCTCTTCCAGCACGCAGGACTTCTCACACTTGCCGCAGCCGGTGCAGTGCTCGGAATGCACCGTCGGCAGGAACATGGCGTGGCGCCCGGTCCGCGTGTTGGGCTGCATGTCGAGCGTGATCGCCTTGTCGATGACCGGGCAGACGCGATAGCAGACGTCGCAGCGCAGGCCGAGGAAATTGAGGCAGGTTTCGTGGTCGATCAATACCGCTACGCCCATCTTGGCTTTATTGATGTCGGTCAGCGA
>DATGXM010000242.1:0-4711 GCA_035298985.1 Azonexus sp.
GGAATAGAGCTGGATGCTGCCCTGCCGCCGGGCGGCTCAGGGGCGCACAGGGGCACTCAGAAGTGGATGGCAAGCCGCTGCCGGGAGACAGGGGTCACCGTATGCCCGGCACGGCGCCGCCACGAAAAGCGCTGCGTACAGGCCGGAGCTTCTGTCCGGCTGCGGGCGACTAGAGCCGACAGCCCGTCACGCTCCATGGCGTGCAGGCAGCGATGGGCAATGCCGCGCAGCCGAACACCGGCGACGGCACAGCAGGCGGGCAGTTCGGACCAACAGCCCGGCAACCGAGCGGTGTATCCCGCAGGCGGGAAGTGCCAGGGGCGAAAGATCGATGGCGATGCTGGTCTGAACGCGCCGTCTCCGTCACACAGGGCGGAAAGCTTTACCACCCGGCCTGTAATTTCTGCCGGACATTGCAAGTCCTGGCGGGCTCAGTGCAGGGCAGCCCCCAGACGGCGCGCTTCGGCGAGATGCTGTTGCAAGGTGGGCAGGGTTTTTTCCGCCCAGGCGCGCACCTCCGGGTCTTTCGCATTCTTGCTGGCCTTGGTGAAGAGCTTGATGTCCTTCTCGTGGTCCTTTATCCCGACCTGCTCGATGAATTGGCGGTCGAAATCCTTGCCTGACTTCTTGCCCAGCTTGTCCAGGTCGTGCTGCATGCCCATTGGCAATTGTTCCTTGACCTCGATCTGCTTCGCACTGGCCAGCTGCTTCAGCTCATCGTTGGCCTTGCCGTGATCCGTGGCCAGCATCTGGGCAAAGGATTTGACGGCGGGGTCGCTCGCCATCTGGCTCCCGGTTTGTCCCGCTGCCACTTCAAACTGGCCGCCGGCCGCCGCGTTCTTCAGGAAATTGGCGTCGCTATGGCTCAGCTTCGCGGAGGCGGTGTCGGTGGCGACGCGAATAAAATGCTGGCTGGACAGGCCGGGGCCGGTTTCCGCGCCCGGCGTCGGAACGGGCGGGTTGGCCAACAGGGCGCCCCCGCTGCTGCTGCCTTTGGGCGGCGTATTGGTGTTGTTGTTGCGACGATCACAGCCGGAAACGACCGTTGCTGCAACGGTGACGGCCAGAGCGGTGCCCAGGAGAATGGACTGACGGTTCATGGAAGACTCCTTTTTCCGTGGTTGACATGGCGGCGCGCAAGAAGCGCAACACCCTCCACGCGGAGCAATCGTCGTTCCGTGAGCCAAACGGCTGGGCGCCCTGCCTGCGGCGACAAGTCAAGCGCTGCCGGGCGCCGGGCTGCGAGGTTCAATGCAAGTTGTTCCCGGCATGCCGGCGATACCAGCGGGCGAAGGCATCGGCGGGGAGGGGCTCGCTGAACAGGAAGCCCTGGGCCTGGTCGCAAGCCTGCTTGTCCAGATAGCGCAAGGTTTCGCTGGATTCGATGCCTTCGCCGACCACTTCGAGTTCCAGCGTGCGGGCCAGCGAAATGATCGCATTGGTGATCACGCGGCTGGTCCGGTCGCCCTCGATACGCCGCACGAAGGACTGGTCGATCTTCAGCTTGTTGAGCGGCAGGACGCTCAGGTTGCTCAGGCTGGAATGGCCGGTGCCGAAGTCGTCGAGGGCGATCTTGACGCCAAGTGACCTGATGTGCGCGAGGATCTCGATGGCCTCGTCGACGCTCTCCATCAGCGCGCTTTCGGTCACCTCGATTTCGAAGCAGGCGGGATCGATCCCGGCGTCGTCGATGATCTGGCCGAGGCGGTCGGCGAAGGCCCGTTGCCGCAGTTGCAGCGGCGACACGTTGATGGCGATCTTGACCGGCGGCAAGCCCTGGCTGCGCCACGCTTTATGCTGCCGGCACGCCTCGATGGCCACCCATTCGCCCAGCTCGCCGATCAGTCCGGCCGATTCGGCAATCGGGATGAAGGTCGCCGGACTGATCTCTTCGGCATCCTCGCCGGTCAGCCGGACCAGGGCTTCGACACCCATCAGTCGCCGGCTTTTGATGTCGATCACCGGCTGGTAGTGCAGCTTCAGGCCATGGTTCTTCAGGGCGTATCGAAGTTTCGCCTCCAGCGAGCGGGCTGCCTCGGCGCGCTCGCACAGATCGCTGGTGTAGATCTGGTAGTTGGCCCGGCCGAATTCCTTGGCCTGGTACATGGCGAGGTCGGCGGCATGGAGCAGGGTGTCGATTTCGGTGCCATGCTCCGGGTAATAGGTGATGCCGATCGACGGCGATACCGACAGCTCCAGCGTATCGATCAGGAATGGCTGGCCGATGCTGTCCAGCACATGCTGCGCGACGACCGTGGCGTGATCGGGATGATGCGTGTCGATGTGGTGCAGGATGATGACGAATTCGTCGCCCCCCAGGCGCCCGACCAGATCCTCCAGCCGCGTACAGGCGATCAGGCGCATCGCCACCTCCTGTAGCAGGCGGTCGCCGATGTCGTGGCCATACAGGTCGTTGATCTGCTTGAAGCGGTCCAGATCGACAAACAGCAAGGCGCCGTGGCCATGGCTGCGGCGCGCCGCCGCCAGCAGGTGCCGGCCATACTCGAAAATCAGCGCCCGGTTCGCCAATCCGGTCAGCGGGTCATGCAGTGCGGCTTCGCGGACGCGCTGCTCGGATTCCTTGAGATGGGTGATGTCCAGCTGCGTGCCGATCAGTTTCACCACCTTGCCGGCATCGTCGGTCAGCGGCGTGGCACGGGCCGCGAACCAGCGGTAATGGCCGTCGCGATGGCGCAGTCGATAGTCGATGCTGAACTCCGCCCCCGGTTGCGCCAGATAGCCGGCCATGTAGTCGCGCACGCGGTCGAGGTCATCCGGGGAGAGTCGGGAACTGACCTCTTCCGGGCGGCTGCCGAGCTCACCCTCGGCATACCCGAGTTGCTGCTTCCACATGGGCGATAGGTAGACTTCATCACCGGGCAGGTCCCATTCCCAGAATCCCAGTTTGGCGATGGCGACCGCCAGTTCCAGCCGGTGTTCGGCATCGCGCTGGGCCAGGGCGCTAAGCGTGGCTTTCGTGACGTCTTCGACGATGCTGACCGCGAAGGGTGTAGTGCCGGCGCCCTCGACCAGCGATATCGAAGCGCGTGCCCAGATGATTTCCCCGTCCTTCCTGACGTAACGCTTGTCCATCCGGAAGGTCGACATGTCGCCGGCCAGCAGTTTGGCAAATTGCTCAGCACCGATCTGCCGGTCGTCCGGGTAGGTGATGTCGGCCATGGTGCGCATCAGCAGCGCATCGCGCTCGTAGCCCATGATCCGGCAAAAGGCCTCGTTGACCCGCAGCAGCCGGCGTTCCGGCAACGAGATATGCACGATGCCGACCGTAGCATCCTCGATGGTGGCGCGCAATTGCGCCTCGGACTCGCGCAGGGCGGCCTGGGACTGGTCGCGTTCGGCCAGGGCGCCGAGCAAGACCAGCCAGCTGCCGCCGACGCCGAACAGCACTAGTTGCAGCGCAAACAGCGAACGGACCATTTCGCTCTCGCTGCCGCCCCCGATATAGGCGACCGCCAGGGCGCTGACGCTGGCCAGCACCAGCATGGTTTCGCGCGGCCGCAGGCGAAGCATGGCCCACAGCACCGGCGGGAACAAGAAGGTGGTCAGCGGCAGGAACGGCAGGTTCAAGACGGGCAGGGCATGCGCTGCGCTGTGCCAGACATTGATCAGAACCGCCGCCAGAAGCAGCGCGCCGGCCAGTTCAAGCGGACGGTGCGGGTATTTCACCGGCGAACGCTTGCCGCCCCAGGCGAGGAGCAACGGCAGCACGATCAGCGCCCCCATGAAGTTGCCCATCCACCAGACCAGCCACAGCCACGGATAACGTTCCCAGGGCGACAGGCCGCCCAGCGTCAGGCTGAGCGCACCGCCGGTCGCCGCCGGCAAGGGCGCCACCAGCGCGACCGCCAGGATGGCGATGGCATCGCGGACCCGCGTCACCTCGCCGCTGAC
The DNA here is from genome assembly GCA_035298985.1 of Azonexus sp. Classification (GTDB taxonomy): domain Bacteria; phylum Pseudomonadota; class Gammaproteobacteria; order Burkholderiales; family Rhodocyclaceae; genus Azonexus. The sequence goes on from DATGXM010000242.1 coordinate 3,913, forward strand.
CCCCAGGCGCTGCAGCACCCAGGCGCCAAGCAGCGCTTCCACGGTGTTGCCGGCGGCGATTCCCCCCGCAATGGGCAGTGCGTCATGGGCGAAGAAGAAGGTCGCGGCGCCGGCGCCGACGGTGATGGCCGGCCACAGGCGGAGGCCGCCCAGCGTCAAGGCGGCGATGGCCAGGCCGGTTGGCGGCCAGACCGGAGAGACCATGCCGTGGACCAATGCGACCTTGAGCGACACGCCGGCTACCGCAACATAGGCGACGATCAGGCCGGCGCAGCGGTAGATGTCCCGCCTCGTCATTTCGAACAAATGCGTGATGCCCATCTCTAAGTATCCGTGCTGCCGGCGGGGCGGCTATGCCGAATTCGCGTCCGCTGGCAGCGTGCCAAACCAGAGTTGGAATGGCGGTGCGCCGTATAGTTCCTGCCGCTGGACCGGGGCCTGCCCCCGGCATGCTCAGCGATGGACAGTGAATACGCTAGCGATCGGAGAACGGAAATGACCAGCAAGAACACGCTATGCCTGTGGTTCAACGACGACGCCGTGGAAGCCGCGCGCTTCTACGCCGCAACCTTTCCGGACAGTGCGGTGGGGCAGGTGTATCGTGCTCCCGGCGACTATCCGGCCGGCCGCGAGGGCGACGTGCTGACCGTGGAATTCACGGTGATGGGCATTCCCTGCCTCGGCCTCAACGGCGGCCCGGCCTTTGCGCCCAGCGAGGCCTTCTCCTTCCAGGTGGCGACCGACGACCAGGCGGAAACCGACCGCTTGTGGGAGGCGATTGTCGGCAACGGCGGCCAGC
>DATGXM010000243.1:0-9553 GCA_035298985.1 Azonexus sp.
TCGGCGACCGGCACTTTGTCCGCTTCGCGCAGGATCGTAACCATCTGCGCTTCGGTAAATCGGCTCTTTCTCATGACTCCCTTTCTGCAAGGAAGCCATCCTCTCAAGTTTCAGCTGGTCCGAAAATCCCCGGGCAGGTCATGGGAGCGTCAACCCGCTTCGCTAACAAATGCCGCGGCCCAAAAGGCCCCAGAAGGATGCGGATAGAACAGGCGCATTGACCTGTAGGCACAAGCAAGCTGACTAGCAAATCCGGATTACCCCGGAGCCATCAGGACCTCTTTACGCGCAACTAACTCAGCACCATGCACCGGACTAACACACTCCATATTTGTCGATTGATCAACGACATCAATTTGATTGCTTCATGGTGCCAAAGGCGTTTCATCAAAACTACGCTCAGTGCTCTCATGCGTCGTCGGGGTATCCAAATTTTTCGACGTAAGGGGCCAGTCGTTGCGACACACGCGCCACATCGCAGGCGTAATGACGCCAGCGCGCCACAGAAGATGCATACAGTGGCTGAGCAACTTGGGAACGACTGGGCGTGGCAACGAATTTCTTGCTGGCGCGCTCATGGAAGAGCGTAACACCATCATCCCATTTCGTGCCTAGGAAGGCGAAGATTCGCCTAAAGGTCCCCTCGAAATCCACCACAACGTCTTCGTATCGAACTTCCATCAAGTCGAGGGAAAGCTTGTCACGAATGTAAAACCACCAATCCATTGCCTGCCCATATATTTCCGCCGTACCAGTCCAAGTTTGTATATGGGTAGTCATCAGGGTTGGCACCATCAATTGCAGAAGGCAACTAAGGCATACATCGCGTGGATCGCGCACCAAGAAGAGAACTTTGGCATCCGGGAAAATGGTATTGATCAGGCCAATATCGAGGGTGTTCATCGTAAATTTATCGACGAACAGGCGGCCATCAATGTCATGGCCGAATCGTGCTCGAACCAACTCCCAATAGAATCGTCTGAGATGCAAAACCCCGTCCAAGTCCAGGTTCGCCAATTTCTCAGGAGTTTTCGCACCGGACTTATCCAGATTGTGCAACTCACGCTTGACGCGACTGATGAAATCAGCCTCATCCGCGACAAAAATGGCTGGATGAGCATCCAGAACCTCTTGCATAAGGGTGGTACCCGAGCGCAAGAATCCAACAATGAAGACGGGGGCCGGCAAATCTGTCGATATTTCTGCATTTTTCCAGCGCGCCATCGATTCCCGCGTAAACCCATTGCGGTTGAGTTGGATCATGCCCGGAATGAAAGCCTTATCCTGTTTTGCATACTCAGGTAGCAGCGTCGCCAGCTCACCTGCCGCATCCAGGTGTGGGAAAACAGCGTCGAACTCACCCAATCGGTCGTGAATTCTCGCCAGTTCCTTATGAGCACGAAATGCTTCGCGCGGCTGCGTGCCACCTGCCAGCACCGCCAACAAGCGTTCCTTTGCCGCCGGAAACTGTCCTGCATCAGCTTCCAGGCTTCCCAAGAAGACTTTCATCATGACATTGCCGGGATCAGCTTCCAATGCCCGTTGAGCCGCAATCAGGGCATCCTGTACTCTGTTTAATTGCGCATACCCAGCAGCTAGTAATTGAAAGGTCTGAAAATTTCCGAAATCGTCCGCGAGCTCACTGAGTAACTCAGTGGCTGCAGCAATTTCACCCCAATGTAGTAACTGCTTTGCGACCTCTACCAACCGCCCCGTTTTGCCATCCTTTCTGGCAGACTGGAGAAGCATGCCGCCCGCGTGCTGCAAATGGGCAATCCCTTGTTGCCGCAGCCCTCGGTTACAGAGGGCCTGGCCCAGCCAGGCCCTTGCATCCGGATCTTCCGGAGAATGGGCCATCGCTTGTTCAAACCACCGGCCTGCCGCGGCAAAGTCGCGATTCCGCATGGCCAACATACCCATTTGCATATAATTGATCATTCTGGATACTCAAGCAGAAAACATTAATCGCATCACCAACTCATTCCAAGTTGTCATGTAAACAACATTAAACAACACTATGGCCGCAATCGATTTGTCATTGAGCAGCGACTTTGCGCAAAACCCCCATGCAAGCGAACAGCAGAAGTTCCTCGACGGCAGCTTGTGTCGCTCAAACCCAGAATCCTAAGCACTTTTCGATCAGGCCCAGCCTTCCCCCATTCTCTATTGGAATACGCCTGACAATAAGGTTTTCACCGTAGAACGAACATGAAAATCTAAATTTTGAAGTAACGGCCTGCTGCGCCAATCAACGCACCAACTGCCTCATCAACCCTGATCTCGTCCGTGTTCAGAACGAGCTCCGGAGCCTCTGGCGCCTCATACGGGGCGTTAATACCCGTAAAATCAGGCACTTCACCCCGCCTGGCGCGCTGGTATAGCCCTTTGGGATCCCTCGCCTCACAAACTGCCAAAGGTGTACTCAGATAAACCTCAAGAAAGCGTTCGCTTCCGATAATGTTGCGCGCCATACGACGGTCATCCCGGTACGGGGAAATAAAAGCTGTGATGACGATCAGTCCCGCATCATTCATCAGCCTCGCCACCTCGGAGATCCGGCGGATATTTTCCTGGCGATCCTTGGGACTGAAACCCAAATCGCTGTTCAGCCCATGCCGTACATTGTCGCCATCCAGCACATAGACGGCCCGGCCAGCGTCGACTAAAACACGCTCCAGAGAAATCGCTAATGTCGACTTGCCTGCGCCACTCAGTCCAGTAAGCCAAACCGTTAACGGCCGTTGCCCCAGCAAGCGCTCACGAGCTGATGGCTGAATGGAACTAGCGTGCCAGACAACGTTTGAATTTTTTACGCCACCTTTATGCTCAATCACAGCATTTATTCCGCGTAACCAAAATAGTCGATGAAAGGCTGCAGTTTAGGCAAGTGCTGGGCAAATTCCTTGGCATAACGCCGCCAGCGATATCGGGCATGGCTATAGATTGGCTGCGTCACCTGATAGTAGCTGGGGGTATTGATAGCCAGACGCGACTTGGCGTGTTCTACATGATTGAGAACCGATGGATCCCAATTCAGTCCGAGATAGGACAATAACCCCCGACAGCTTGTTTCCAGGTCGGCAACCAAATCCTCATACCGGATTCGATAGTAATTGACAGGAATTGTGTTGATGAATTTTTGCCACTGCGACATCACCGTGACATAGGTGTCTACCGTATCTTCAAGCGTATAGAAACACGCCATCGCATCGTTCACAGCAAAATTCTGCATCAGACAGCTCAAGGTCGTGTCGCACGGATGGCGGATCGCCAGGATAAATCTGGCACCGGGAAAGATACGTGTGATTATCGGTACCGCAGACAAATTGAGCGGGAGCTTGTCGACCAGGATTTGCCCTGCCTTCAATTCGACGTATTTTCCGGCTTCCGCATAGTAAATTCGTTTTAATTCCTCAATCTCTTCTGAGGAAAGGCTCGGCAGACGCTCGGCAAGATTACCCATGGGTTCGAACAAGGCACTCAGCATCCTATTTACGGCCGGCCTCTCTTCCATGACCTGAACGGCCGGATGAGCATCCAATATTTGATCAAGAAGAGTGGTGCCCGACCGTGGAAAACCAATCAGAAAAACGGGGGCCGATTCGTCAACATGGATGTTTGCAAGGGAATCTGCGAGCTCCTGAGTTGCACACATTCCCAACAGCTGCAGATAGTCTCTGTAAGACTTCCCCCCATCCTGGCTGAGCACCGCTGTCTGTTGCCTCCTCTGCTTACCCCGGCAAATCAGCGGGAAGGCGACGTCAGGCCGATCTAATTGATCGTGTATCTGACCAAGCAAAATGAGAACATCAGCTTCGATTCCTGCAGGCAATGTCTCTGTAGCCAGCTTTTCCAGTATCGCTACAGCCTCCTCATCGCGCCGCATACGTCTGGCGAGTTGGGCTTTAGTCAATCTCAACAAGGGATCACCTGGCAGCAGCGCTTCCCCTTGCCGAAGCAACTGCGCAGCCTCATCGACTTGGCCATTCTTTTCCAGCATCCCGGCCAGTATGGCAATGGGGGCAACTGAATTCGGAGCCATCCGCCTTGCATTGCGGGCCATCTGCATGGCCTCTTCGTTTTTTCCTTCCAGACGCAAGGCATTAGCCCGGTTACAGAGAAGAAAGACATTGCCGGGCTGGATGCTCAAGGCTTTATCAAGCCAGATATTGGCTCGACCAATCTCGCCCAGATCGATATGGAGCCCGGCAAGATTACCCATCGCTTCCACATGGGACGGGTTCAATTTCAGTGTTTTTTCAAATGCATCCAGCGCAAGCGGAATATTCCCGGACGCCTGGCATGCGCAGCCCAAAAGATAATGGGCATCCACCAAATGCGACTGATAGGCAATCGCTTTTTTATAGGCCGAAATTGCCTCGGCCACCTTCCCCTGACTGTGCAAAGCAACGCCGTAAACGTGGTGCGCATAGCCAAGCCGCGGATTCAAGCGAAGGGCACGGAGGGCACTCGATTCCGCTGCGGCAAAATTACCGAGCCGCTTCTCTACGAGGCTGAGTTTTACCCATGCCTCTACATCGGAGGGATCAGTCTTGCAGACACCCAGAAAGCAGGCGTGCGCCTCCTCAAGGAGACCGTTTTGAGCGGCTCTGTCGCCTTTTTGCTTTTTACCCTGCGTCAGAACACTGCTCTTCGCCATCGATTGATCTCGAAAACCACTCAGAAAACGGGGCGGAAAACGACCGCCCCAGACGACAGGTCACACAATATTAGAGGAGTTTAAGCTTCTTCGCAGCTTCCCGCAGTTCGCCACGGAAATCCGGGTGGGCAATGCCGATCAGGGCTTCGGTGCGCTGCTTGGCGGTCTTGCCGCGCAACTGGGCGACGCCGTATTCGGTGACGACGTAGTTGATGTCGTTCTTGCTGGTCGACACGTGGGTACCCGGCGACAGGGTCGGCACGATGCGCGAGATGGTGTCGTCCTTGGCGGTGGAGGGAAGCACGATGAAGGCCTTGCCGCCGTTGGAACGGTTGGCGGCGCGCACGAAGTCGGACTGGCCGCCGGTACCGGAATAGGGGATCGGACCCAGGCTTTCCGAGCCGCACTGGCCGAGGAAGTCGATCTGCATGGTCGCGTTGATGGCGTGCAGGTTGTCGTTCTGGCCGGCCAGATAGGGGTCGTTGGTGAAATCGACCGGGTGCATTTCCAGCGCCGGGTTGCGGTGCATGAACTGGTACAGCTTCTTCGAGCCGAGCGCGAAGGTGGCCAGCATCTTGCCGTGGTGGTAGTTCTTCTTGCGGTTGGTCACCACGCCGGCCTCGACCAGGGTCATGATGCCGTCGCCGACCATTTCGGTATGGATGCCGAGATCGCGCTTGTCGGTCAACTGCATGACCACGGCGTCGGGAATGCCGCCGTAGCCGATCTGCAGCGTGGCGCCGTCGGGAATCATCTCGGCGACGTAGCGGCCGATGGCTTCCTGGACCGGGCCGATCTTGGGCAGGCCGACTTCAAGGATGGGTTCTTCGCTCTCGCAGAGCGCGGCAACCTGGGAAATATGGACGTGGCAGTTGCCGTTGGCGAACGGGACGTTGGGATTGACTTCGAGCACCACGACACGGGCCTTTTCGATGGCGGCCATGGTGTAGTCGGCAGCCAGCGCCAGCGAAAAATAGCCGTGCTCGTCCATCGGCGAAGCCATGCTGAACACGACGTCGGCCGGCATCAGGCCGCGCTCGATCAGCTGGGGCATTTCGGAGAAGTAGGCCGGAATGAAATCGACCCAGCCTTCCTTGGCGCCGGCACGGGTCGCACCGCTGTAGAAATAGGCGGTATGGCGGACGTGTTCGACCGTTTCCGGATCGAGGTAACCGTATTTGCGCACGGCCAGAATCTGCGACACGGTGACGTTGCGGAAATCGCGACGCGCTTCGGACAGCGCTGTCAGCAGGCTGGGGGGTTCACCAACGGCGGTCGGCACCACGATGGTGTCACCATTCCGCACGACGCGAATGGCGTCGAACGGCGCCATTTTCTTTTGCTGGTAAAGTGCCTGGAAGGACATGCGCTATCTCCTGTACGTTTTTATTAAGGAATACTGATGTTCACATATTGGTCAGACCAAAAAGCTGACCAAGATCAAATTCGATGTTCATTGCATCGAATAAATGTACGGTAGCGTATGGTAGCGATCATCCCTTCCGATTGCTACCGCTCACCATCCGGATTTCAAACAAACGGCACTCCAGCGGCCCGTTGAACAGGGGCGTCTTGCGGCTGGGCTTCAAGCCGACTAGCTTGGGCAGGCGTAGGTCGGCAGTGAAGAAGAAGCAGTTCCAGCCGGCCCAGTGCCGCTTCAGCGCCGTGCCGAGCTGCGGGTAGAAGGCGGCCAGTTCGTCCTGCTCGCCGATCCGCTCGCCATACGGTGGGTTGGCGACCAGGATGCCGTGATCGGTCAGCGGCTGGGTTTCCAGCACGTCGCCGCGATCAACGGTCACGATGCCACCGAATCCGGACTCCTGCAGATTGCGACGGGTGGCGCGCACGGCGCGCTCGTCGCTATCGTAGCCGCGGATGTCGAGCGGCTCGGCCGGCTTGACCCGCGCCTCGGCGGCGGCCCGGATATGCGCCCAGTTCATCGCCTCGAAGCTCTTCAGGCGCTCGAAGGAGAAGGTACGGTCGAGGCCCGGCGCGCGGTCGAGCGCCATCTGTACCGCTTCGAGCAGGAAGGTGCCGCTGCCGCACATCGGGTCGATCAGCGGGGTACCGGGTTGCCAGCCGGTCAGCTTCAGGATGCCGGCCGCCAGGTTCTCCTTGAGCGGCGCATCGACGCTGGCCTTGCGGAAACCGCGCTGCCACAGCGGCTGGCCTGAGGTGTCGAGGTACAGCGTGCATTCGTTCTCAGTCAGGAAGACATGTACGCTGACATCCGGGTTGCGCGTTTCGATATTCGGGCGCTCGCCAAGGTCCTCGCGGAAACGGTCGCAGACCGCATCCTTGACGCGCAGGGTGACGAAATCGAGTGACTTCAACGGGCACTTGATCGCCGTCGTCACCACGCGCATGGTGTTGGTGACGGTGAAATGATTCGGCCACAACTGGCGCACGGCCAGGCGGTAAATGTCCTCTTCCTTGACGTAGGGTCCCTTGACAATGTGCCACAGGATGCGGGTGGCGATGCGCGACTCGAGGTTGGCGCGGTAGCAGACCGACCATTCGCCCGAGAATAAGACACCGCCATGCACCGCCTGCAGGTCTTCGCCGCCGACGCCGCGCAGCTCCTCGAGCAGCAGTTCTTCAAGCCCACGCGGGCAGATCGCAAAATATTTGTTCATGTCAGAAAGGCTTCAGGACGACGAGGAAAAGGACGAGGAGCAGGACCAGGACCGGTACTTCATTGTAGAAGCGAAACCAGACATGGCTGCGCGTATTGCCGCCAGCCCTGAACTGCTGGAGGAGGCGGCCGCAATACCAGTGATAACCGGCCAGCACGGCGACCAGACAGGCCTTGGCATGCAGCCAGCCGCCGCTGAAACCGTAGCCGAACCACAGCCACAGGCCAAACAGGATGGCCAGGATGCCGAGCGGGGTCATGAACTTGTACAGCTTGCCGGCCATCAGCAGCAGGCGGTCGCGCTCAGCCACGCTATCGGCCGGCACCATGGCCAGGTTGACGAAAATGCGCGGCAGGTAGAACAGGCCGGCAAACCAGGAAATGACCAGCCAGATGTGGAGCGTCTTTACGACGAGCATGCGTTTCTCCGGGCAAGAGCGTCGGCGATTCCGTCGTCGACCGACGGAAAGGCGAGACGCAGTTTCAGTTCGTTCTTCAGGCGCCGGTTGCCGATGCGGCGCGATTCGCGCATGAAGGACATGTGGACCGGCGACAGGACGCGCTCCGCCTCGGCCCGGCTCAGGCGCGGCGCCTTGGGCAAGGCGAAGGCGTCGGCAACGCGGTCGAAATACTCGGCCATTTTCAGGTCGGAATCGTCGACCGCGTTGTAGGCACGATTGGTCCGTCCATGGCGCAGCGCAGCCAGGCAAGCAGCGGCCAGATCGTCGGCGTGGATGTGGTTGGTGTACACGTCGTCGCTGTCGACCAGCGCCGGCGTTCCCTTCTGCAGGCGCTCGACCGGCAGCCGGTCGGCGGCGTAGATGCCCGGCGCGCGCAGGATGCAAACGGCGACCCCGTTGCGCGCCCCCCACGCCCGCAGGCAGCGTTCGGCATCGACGCGGCGGCCGGCGCGGGCGCTTTCCGGCTGCAGGCGGCGTGTCTCGTCGATGACGGCACCGTCGCAATCGCCGTAAACCCCCGTCGTGCTTACGTAAACCAGGCTGCGTGGTAGACTTTTGCCCTTGCCCAGGGCGGCCAGCAGGTTGCGGGTGCGCGTGTCGCGCAAGCCGGTGTTCGGCGGCGGTGCCAGATGCAGGATGCAGTCGGCCAGTCCGGCCAGGCGACGCAGGCTGGCCCGGTCGTCGAGATCGGCCAGGACCGGCGTCGCGCCGGCGGCTCGCCAGTCGGCGGCACGCCCGGCATCGCGCAGCAAGGCATAGACGCGGGCGCGCGGGGCAAGTTGGGAAAGAATGCGGCGGGCGACGTCCCCGCTGCCGACGATCAGGATGTTTTGCACGCCGGCATTTTAGCCGAGCAATGAGGGGAACCGATGAGCTATCAAGTCACCGTCCAGCCGAGCGGCCGCCAGTTCGTGGCCGAGACCGGCGAAACCATACTCGACGCCGCGCTGCGCCAGGGCCTGACCATGCCCTACGGCTGCAAGGATGGGGCCTGCGGTGCCTGCAAGGGCCACGTCCAGTCCGGCGCTGTCGACCACGGCAAGGCCCAGGCGCACGCCCTGAAGGACGACGAAAAGGCCGCCGGCCTGGCCCTCTATTGCTGCGCCACGGCGCAGTCCGACCTGGTCATCGAGTGCAAGCAGATCACCTCGGGCAGCCAGATTCCAGTCAAGACCCTGCCGGCGCGCATCGAAAAGCTGGAAAGGCTGGCGCCGGACGTCATCGAGCTGCAGCTGCGCCTACCGGCCAGCGAACGCCTGCAATTCCTCGCCGGCCAATACATCGACATCCTGCTCAAGGACGGCAAGAAGCGCAGCTTTTCGCTGGCCAACGCCCCGCACGACGACGCGCTGCTCCAGCTGCACATCCGCCATGTGCCGGGCGGCCTGTTCACCGAGCAGGTGTTCTCGACCATGAAGGTACGCGACATCCTGCGCTTCAACGGCCCGCACGGCAGCTTCTACCTGCGCGAGGATTCGCCCAAGCCGATGATCCTGCTCGCCGGCGGCACCGGCTTTGCGCCGATCAAGGCCATCGTCGAGCATGCCATCGCCGAGAACTGTCAGCGCCCGATGTTCATTTACTGGGGCGCCAAGGCGGCGGTGGATCTGTACCAGAATGCGCTGCCCGAGAAATGGGCGGCCGAGCACGCCAACATCCGTTACGTGCCGGTACTTTCCGAGCCGGCTCCCGGCGACGCGTGGACCGGCCGCACCGGCTTTGTACACCAAGCCGTGCTCGCTGACTTCCCCGATCTGTCCGGCTACCAGGTCTATGCCTGCGGCGCCCCGGTCATGA
>DATGXM010000244.1:0-7766 GCA_035298985.1 Azonexus sp.
TCGGCGACCGGCACTTTGTCCGCTTCGCGCAGGATCGTAACCATCTGCGCTTCGGTAAATCGGCTCTTTCTCATGACTCCCTTTCTGCAAGGAAGCCATCCTCTCAAGTTTCAGCTGGTCCGAAAATCCCCGGGCAGGTCACCATCCCAGAAAGCCAAAGTCATTCGCACGCTTTCTCAACCCGTGAAAAGTCGCCGACGCCCAGCCATTCCTACGTGGTTCTTTTGGGGCGTTATTGCAGCTTTCGTCTCGGTATTCGTCTATGCAGCCATCAACTCCACCTAACATTCCGGTCAAGGCGCTCCGTTCGGTTGCTGGGACAGCCGGCAAGCCGGCTGCCCCTTACCTACAACGCTCTGAACGACAGCTTTCCGAAACTGGCAACGTCCGCAATGGGTCGGATCCGGCTGTAGAGCGGATTAGGAAGCAGACATTCAGGGTTGTCGGGTACTGAAGAGCAGCTTACCGCCAAGTTGTTGCCTGCGTTTGGCCAAGCACCAAAGGTCGGCAAAGGCCGACCAACTGCCTGTTGTTGATAGCATCAGGCCGGATTTCGGCCATTGCTGAGCTTGACCTTCGCACAGGCTCTGACAGCAATAAGCCTGTGACCTGCCTTTCGCTAATGGAGTAGCCCTGTCAGTAGCTTGGGAAGTAACGCCCGGAGTCGCACGATGCTCCAAGCAGATACCGATAGTCGATATCATGCTGGTGTTGGAGCCCAGTAGCCATTGGGTAGGAAGCTTGGCACGATGCACGACGAGGCAAAGCGCAATACGCTTGCTGGCGGTTTTCGGACCCAACGCGAATCAAACAGACGGTGAGTTAGCGCCTCCTGAACCGATCGCCCAATCTTGTCTGCGGCCTGACAGCAAGTAGCGTAGCGGCCCTTTGGTTGTGCGCAGCCGCAATGCTCGTGCCCCTGAAATTCGTTTGCTCGCTCGTAAGCACGATCCGAGGCTTGTGGCCCTGGCCACCATCCCTTGTGCTCCAGATGAAGGTGGCGCACCGCCCAGAGCGTATAGAGGTCGAGTAGCTCAATCAGCGAGTCGCCAAAATTCCATACGGGCGAGTTGGGTTCAAAGGCACAAATCGACCCGTCCGGGTAGTTGGTATGCCGAGGGCCAATCCAACTGGCACCCATGTGACCGCCAAACCAGAAGCCCCATCCTGCAATGAATCGATAGCGAGTATTGATGGCGGTGAGAAAGATGGCCTGTCGTCCAGGTAGAGGGAAAAGAAGGCTCTGGCTTTTCAGCCAGAAGCCCTCTTGGACCTGATGGATCTCAGTCCCCGGATAGGCATTACTTACCGCGAAAACCCCGCCATACAACTCATCATGTTCAGGCTGGAGTGCGAACGGTGAGGATGCACCGGGCGGCCGTTCTCCGAGGGATGTGGCGGCTGCGGCGAGTGCTGTTCCGAATGATGCTGTTCCTGTCCGCTGTTCGGATGATCCTTTGAAGGATACGGTTGGTGCGGGTGATTCTTGTCCATTTTGTAGCTCCTTGCCCAGGTGTTGAAATTGGATATGCGGCTTGCTGGGCAAGACCAAACCACCATCCATAATTCTTGGAAAGACGCTATCGTCCAGTTGCTGACTCACGATTTCGAGCGCGTAGCGTTGTTGTTCATTCATGCTGTACTGACCTCAGTTGAATAGGTGCCGGAAGCCTTGCTTCAATGGCTGCCTGTTTCCCTAATCCACGGTCAAATAGGTCTGATAAGCCATTTGCCATTACTGATTTGGCGATGTGCCTTTCGGGAGCGTTATCAGATTTTTCTGATAACCAATGGGCCGTATCAGGAAACCTTGAAAGGCAGCCAAAGAACATGGCGTTATCATTGCTAGGGCACAAGACACGGGGCTTCTCACAAATGGCAGGGACAAAAAGGATCTTGGTCGTCGAAGACGATCCGGACATGCGAGCCGGTATCGTCCGTTTGCTCACCGGCGTTCCCGGGCGAATAGTCGATGAAGCGGCAGATGCAGAAACTGCACGGGCACTCATTGCCGCGAATGCATACGATTTGGCGATACTTGACATTGAACTTGGATCACACCCAAGCGAACGCTTTGCTGGTGCTCAGCTTGCCCTTGACGCCCCGGCCGCTGCGGTGCTTTTTGTTTCCGGCATAACCCCTTCTCTGCGCGAGATGGCCAGTTGTCTGGCAAAGTGCGACACCGTGACAAAGCCGTTTGGAGAAGTGGAGTTCTTTGGAAAAGTCGAACGCCTGCTTGAGGCTGCTCCCCCAATTGTCCCGCCGTCGACCGAATCTCGCGGCAACCTACCGCCCGGTCTTTCACGCGACCCTAACTGCAGCAATCGTTGGAAATGGAATGACAATCCTTTGAGCCTGTCACAGACCCAAGTTTCGATCCTGGAACTGCTGGTTAAGGAAGTTGGTCGGGTTTGCACGCATGCCGACTTGGAACGGGTGCTGCGAAGCGGACGCGGAACAAATGCGGTTGCAAATCAGATATTGGGTTTGCGCGGGGCCTTCAAAGCTTTCGACCCTGAATTTAAGGAAATTGCATCGGCACCCGGCGTTGGCTATGTCTGGAGAGTTAGTGCGCGAACGTAAAACCCAATCTAGGTTCCGGCGTTTTGTCGGACGCATTGATTTCCGCTGCGGTCAGCAATTGCGGCCGTGCTTCTGCTGGTTCTGTTTGCCTATGCGATCTCGGACTTTGTTCTGACGGCCACTCGGAAAGAGCACCAGATTCAGGAGTCGGTCTTGCGTGGGGAGCTGAGCCAATTTTTGCTCGCCACGCGTGAACCGGATGGTTCATCTCTATTGGAAAACCCGGAGGACTTCACTAGAGCCTCAAGGCCGGCACAAGTTGTCAGCGTGCGCCGCCCCTTCTTTTCATATTTCCTGACCAAGGCAAATGCACGAACTCTACGGACCGATGATCTCCATTTCGATCCGCCACGAGCATGTACGCTGAGTTTTCTTTCGGAAGGTCAGGCAGATGATGGTGTTGCCCCAAGTTACATCGATGCCTGCTTTGCTGCTGTGCCAAGCGATCCTTCCGGACGATACATTTATTTCGCTATCCGCTATCCATCGAAACCGATTCAGCGGCATCAGCAGGGGGCGCCATTCGACAGTAGTGATCGCCTTTACCTCAAGTTCAGTGGAACTCGTGAGTTCCAGTTGGTTCTGACATACCAGCGCGTACCCCCTGTGCGAGCAACGCGTAACAATAGTTCAGACAGGTTTGAGGATCTTCACGAAGTAGCTGCATATCTGGCGGACGATGCTGGACGATCTACCCGCCTTCTGAACGCGCAGGCCTATGAGCGCCGCGGTAACGAGCGCGACCTGAACAAGGTGACTATCCTGGGTCGAATCGATTCTTCTCTCCTACTGCCTGAGGAGCGCAATGGGAAATGGCCCACGGCTGGAATTCGGCAGATGAAGATCGGCATTGAGGTTATCCCTGCTTCGGGTAAACGCTTCGGATTCAACCCTGGCGCCGAGGGCACGGCGGCAGTTTCGTTAGAGCAAGTCTATCGCCTCTCCGTACCATCCAGAGCGACTGTTACGGTTGCAACCCGTGACGCTGGACCTAAAGATGCACCGATATGGACATCCACCTCCCTCTTGGCACAAGATGCCCCAACCAATCGTGGACTGTTCCAAAGTTTTGCAGATCGCATCGCTCGACTCATAGTGGCGCGTGTTGATCAAGTTGAGTCTCGGCAAGAGCACCATTTGACCGGAATGCCGCCTATGCTTGCACGTGTTGCTGAGGATCAGGTCATTATTCCGGACATCGCTGCGCGTTCGTTGGCGTGGCAGTTTGCTGCCTTGGTAGCCATTTTTGCCCTAATTGCCGTGCTTTGGGGCGGGTATCAAAAGCTCGAACAATTAACCCGTGCTTCGTATGCAGCCTGGAAAGGCGGCGTGTTCGACAAATATGCCGATAGCACGGACCAGATCGGAACTATTGGTCGCGTAATCTATTTGTTGCGCAAACACGACCAGGAGCGCATGCGCCGACATTTGCGACGCGTGGAACGAGAGGCCAAGCAAAAGGAGGACGCCCTTCGTCAGGAGCAGGAAATCCTCGAATTCCGCAAAGGTATGCTGGAAGCGGTCGGCCATGAGATTCGATCACCGCTGGCCAGTCTGCTAGCAGCTACCCATGAAAACCCAAATTTGCGGCGGAATGTTGAGCGTATGGATCGCGCCATTAGTTCGCTCAACGCGGCTACGAGCATTGAGGAAATGCTTTTGTCCGGTGGCGTATCTCCGCAACTTGATGACCTGGCAGCTTTTATGCACGCTTATCTCGACAGCTTGGCCTGTCGACCTGGCGAATTCGTCGGATATGGAGATGAAAGCGGGCTGATGGCTGTCTTTGACGACGTAACGATGGCGCAGGTGGTGGACAATCTACTGTCGAATGCGGAGCGTTATGTGCTGCCCAATACGCCAATTGAAATTTCTTGGGAATCGCAGCCGGATTGCGCTGTGGTCACTTTTTTCAACCAAGGGCCACATATTCCCGATTGCGATGAAATCTTCAAGTTCGGCCATACCGACCAGAAACGGAATGGTCATCTAGGGCTTGGTCTGTACGCATCGCGCCTTTATCTGAAAGCCATGCGTGGCTTGATCAAGGCTGAAAACCGGCCCAATGGGGTGGCCTTCATTATCCAGCTAGCTAAAGCCTAGCACCAAATACTCAGCACCCGACCGGCCACTAAGTGAATGGTTCCTTATGGAAAGGGGGCTCCCTGTGAAATCGTATTCATCAGGCCAGTGAAGCATATCGACCTGACCGGTTTAAATCGATTGGAGCTGCCATTCGGAGCGCTAGCTGAACGAAAACTCCTCGACCAAAGGAGACTATTTACCTCTGGCCATAAGCAGACCGTTCTATGCGCCAAGTGACCGCCGCTCAGCAGCAAGCTGGTCCACTGACCACCATGAGCTGAACGGCAGGTATTAGGCTCATTACCGACAGAACTTAGCTATCTGCCCACATCAGCTTTGGCCGATATCCAGCCTAATAGAGTGCCATTCTTGATTGGACTCTAGTCGGTTGGAAAAGTGGGCCTTCTCAAACGTGTTTGCAAATCTCAAGTTCCCAGATTTACGTGATTCTGTCGCTCTTAGCGGTTGAGAACCCTTGGAAACCATTGTGGCACCGATGTTTGCTATCTCGACCTAAGCTGCGAAAGTCTCAACTTAAGCTGCGGACGAGAATTATGGCTTCGAGTTGTTGACAAAGTCATATCGACATAACTAAGATTGTCGATATGAAAAAAGACTATTCGCAAGCCATCCCCCCCCAGTGGGCGGCGATGTCGAAAATCTTCATGGCCCTCGGTGACGAGCACCGCCAGCGCATCCTGCTGCTGTTCGAACCGGGCGAGCGGCTCAACGTCGGGCACATCGCCGAGGTATCGACGCTGGCCCGGTCGACCGTCTCGCATCACCTGAAGATTCTCCACGAGTCCGGCGTACTGGGCTCCGAGAAGCTCGGCAAGGAGGTCTGGTTCTGGATCGACCGTCCGGCGCTGGAAAGCACATTCACCAATGTCCTCGATTACCTGAAGGAAAGTACCTGATGCTGCGTACCCTGTTGCGGCCGCTGTTGCGCGGCCTGGCCCGCCTGCTGTTCCGCGTCGAAGTCACTGCGCAGCAGGCCGATTTCCGGCATGAGCGCCTGCTCGTCGTCGCCAACCACCAGTCCTTCCTCGATGGCCTGCTGCTCGGCCTGTTCCTGCCCATCGATCCGGTTTTCGTTGTGCATACGACCATCGTCGAGAACCGCTTCTTCCGCATCCTGCTCTCGCAGGTGGATTACCTGGCGGTCGATCCGACCAGCCCGATGGCCATGAAGAAGGTCATCCGCCTGATCGAAACCGGCCGCCCGGTGGTCATCTTCCCGGAGGGGCGCATCACGCTGACCGGTTCGCTGATGAAGGTGTACGACGGCCCGGCCTTCGTCGCCGCCAAGACTGGGGCGACGGTGGTGCCGGTGCGTCTGCAGGGGGCGGAGCGCACCTATTTCTCGCGTCTGTCGGGCAAGCATCCGAAACAGCTGTTCCCGAAAATCCGCTTGTCCATCCTGCCGGCGCGGCATTTCCCGATGCCGGAAGGGGCCACTGCCAAGCTGCGCCGCCGCAAGTCCGGTGAGGCCATGCGCCGCCTGATGCAGGACATGATCGTCGCCTCGCGGCCGCAGCAGACCCTGTATGCCGCGCTGTGCGATGCGGTGGGTATCTACGGCCGCAGCCGTCGCCTGCTCGAGGACGTCAAGCAGATCGAGTATTCGTACAACGACCTTTTGAAGATGGCGCTGGTCCTCGGCCGCCAGATCGAGCGCCTGTCGCAGCCGGGCGAGAAGGTCGGCCTGCTGCTGCCCAACCTGGTGCCGACCATCGGCCTGATCTTCGGCCTCAGCGCCCGGCGGCGTATTCCGGCCATGCTCAACTACACGGCAGGCGTCGAGGCCATGCAGGCCGCCTGCGATGCCGCCGAGGTGCGTACCATCGTCACCTCGCGCGCCTTCGTCGAGCAGGCCAAGCTGGCCGACAAGCTGGCGGGCTTGGCTCAGGTGCAGCTGGTCTATCTGGAGGACGTGCGCGAACGCATCGGCCTCGGCGACAAGCTGTGGCTGGTGCTGTGGGCGCTGCATTTCCCGCGCGCCTTCGAACTGCCGGCCTCGCCGGAGGATGCGGCGGTGGTGCTGTTCACGTCGGGTTCGGAAGGCAAGCCGAAGGGTGTCGTGCTGCCGCACCGCGCCATCCTCGCCAATATCGCGCAGATCCGCTCGGTGATCGACTTCTCGGTCTACGACAAGGTACTCAACGCGCTGCCCATCTTCCACTCCTTCGGCCTGACCGCCGGCGCGCTGTTGCCGGTGCTCAACGGCGCCAGCCTGTTCCTCTACCCGTCGCCCCTGCACTACCGGGTGATTCCGGAGCTGGCTTACGACCGCGGCTGCACCATCCTGTTCGGCACCTCGACCTTCCTCGCCAACTACGGCAAGTTCGCCAATCCGTACGATTTCTACCGCCTGCGCTATGTCGTGGCCGGCGCCGAGAAGCTGTCGGAAGCCGTGCGCAGCCAGTGGTTCGAGAAATTCGGCCAGCGCATCTTCGAAGGCTATGGCGCGACCGAAACCGCGCCGGTGCTGGCGGTGAATACCCCGATGGCCTACAAGACGGGCACCGTCGGCAATCTGCTGCCGGGGGTCGAATACAAGCTGGTCCCGGTACCGGGAATCGACCGTGGCGGCATCCTGCATGTGCGCGGCCCGAACGTGATGGCCGGCTACCTGAAGGCCGACCAGCCCGGCGTACTGCAACCGCCGGTTTCCGATGCCGGCGAAGGCTGGTACGAGACGGGCGACGTGGTCGAGCTGGACGACGAGGGATTCGTGAAGATCGTCGGCCGGGTCAAGCGCTTTGCCAAGATCGCCGGCGAAATGGTCAGCCTGGAAGTGGTCGAGAAGCTGGCCACGGCGACTTCGCCAGACCTGGTGCACGCCGCGTCCAGCCAGCCCGATCCGGCCAAGGGCGAGGCGCTGGTGCTGTTCACCACCGACGGCGAGCTGACCCGCGAACTGCTCGCCGCCAAGGCCCGCGAAACCGGCGTGCCGGAACTGGCCGTGCCGCGCAAGATCCACAAGGTCGAATCGCTACCGCTGCTCGGTACCGGCAAGGTCGATTACGTGACGTTGAAGCGGTTGGCGGAGGCGGTGTGATGGATCGCCGCCGTTTCATCGGCCTGCTCGTCGGCGG
>DATGXM010000245.1:0-4167 GCA_035298985.1 Azonexus sp.
AATCAAGTCGGCCGTCATCCTGACCCCCGGCCCGGTGGCGATCAGCGAAGGCCTGCCGGCATTGCTCGACATTTTTGATCTGTGAAAAAGCCGGGCCGGCGGCAAAGCCTATAATCGGCGGCCTCTGCTGAGGAAATTGACCATGAAAATGACCGCCCCGCTGTTTGCCCTGGCCCTAGCCTCCCTGACCACCCCGGGCTTCGCCGCCGACGAGGGCAGCGCCGCCGTCGCCGAACTCGGCCAACTGAACGGCATCGCCCTGGCCTGCCAGCAGCCGGCCCTGGTCAGCCGCGCCCGCAACGCAGTGGTCACCACCGCCCCCAAGACCCGCGACATCGGCGAAACCTTCGAAAATGCCACCAACGCCGCCTATCTCGAACAGGGCAAGAGCCAGGCCGCCTGCCCCGACGGCGCGACACTGGCCAACCGCATGGCGGCAACCGAAAAACGCCTGCAGGCTGCTTTCCGCAAGCCATGATCCGCCTCGGCGCCGTTCTCCTCGCCCTGCTGCTGGGCGGCCCGGCCATCGCCCAGTCCACCCACAGCCTGGAGCTGCTGCGTGGCAAGAACACCGCCATCAACCCGCGCTACCTGCTGCAGGACCCGAACGGCCGGGCGCTGACCAACGAGGACTTTCGCGGCCGCTTCCAGCTGATCGCTTTCGGCTACACCTATTGCCCGGACGTCTGCCCGACCACCCTGGTCGAAATGGCCGACATCCTGAAAACGCTGGGCGACCAGGCGGCGCAGGTGCAGGCCATCTTCATCACCGTCGATCCTGAACGCGACACGGCGGCAGTCCTCAAGACCTACACCGAGTTTTTCGACCCGCGCATTCTCGGCCTGACCGGCTCGCCGGCGCTGGTGCGGCGAACCGCCGACAATTTCAAGATCCGTTATGCCAAGGTGCGGGACGCAGGCAACACCGCCGACCGCTACGCCGTCGACCACTCGGCAGGCATGATCCTGCTCGGACCGCACGGCGAATTCCTGAAAAAGTTTGCCTTTGCCACCCCCGCCGCGGAAATCGCGACCTACATCGGCACACTGTTAAATAGTCGCTGATCGGTCTCAATCGATCATTGCATTGGCATACCCGTCGTGCGATATTGAGCTCGTGCGCAAGCTGACAACAATCGTCCTGTTTTTTCTGCTTTCCCTTGTCACACCGGCATGGGGAGGCGGGCTTGCGCTCATCCTCAGCGAAAGCGGCGGCGCCTACGGCGAGTTTGCCGGCACCCTGGAAGAAACGCTGAGCGGGTCCGGCTGGAATATCGTGTCGACCACCCTGGCCGATGCGCCGGCATCCGCCCCCACCCCGTCCGACCTCGTCGTCGCCGTCGGCAGCGATGCCTTGCGCAAGGCCCTGAGCCGTGCCGACAGCCCGCCCATCATCGCCACCCTGATCCCCCGCCAGAGCTACGAGCGCATCCTGGCCGAATACCGTCGGCCGAGCCGCATCACCGCCATCTATCTCGACCAGCCACCGGCCCGGCAGGCGGCGTTTTTTCGTCAGCTCTTCCCGGACCAGAAGCGCTTCGGCCTGCTCGCCAGCCCGGAAACCCGCAGCCAGCTGAACCAGTACCGGCAGGCCTTCAGCAACGCCGGCCTGGTGCTCGATGTCGAGGACGCCGATACCGACAAGGCGCTGCTCCCCGCCCTCAATGCCGTGCTCGACCGTTCGGCCGCGCTGCTCGCCCTGCCCGACAACACCATCTACCGGCGCAACAACATCAAGGCCATCCTGATCACCGCTTTCCGCCACCAGCGGCCGATCATCGGCTACTCGGCGGCCTTCGTGACGGCCGGCGCACTGGCCGCGCTGCACACCACGCCGCAGCAAATCGCCCGCCAGACGGCCGACCTGATCATCAGCAACGGGACCAGCCTGCCGCCGCCCAGCGGCCCCCACCTGTTCGCTATCGCCATCAATCCCAATGTCGCCCAGGCATTGGGCCTCAAGATTCCTGACGAAGCCGCCATCCGGCGTGCCCTGCTCGCCGACCGGGAGAGCCGATGAACCGTCTCACCTTGCGCCACCGCCTGCTGCTCCTGACGCTGCTCCCCAGCGCCGTGATCGCCATCGCGCTGGTCGCCTACTTCACCGTCAGCGGCATACGCACCCTGGAAGGCGAACTGCGCCTGAAGGGGCTGGCCACCGTGCGTTACCTGGCGCCGATCAGCGAATACGGCATCATCGCCGGCCAGGTCGAAAGCCTGCATGGCCTGGCCCAGGCCACCGTCCAGGAGTCGGGTGTCAAGGCCGCCGTGGTGGTCAACCAGAAAGGCCGCACCATCGCGGTCAGCGGCCGCGTGTCGCTGTCGGCCGAAGACCTCCGGCAACAGCTGGGCGAGCCGCGGCAGGTTGCCGAAACGGAGCAGTGGATCGCTTTCGGGGCGCCGGTCAAACGCTCGATGACCGAAACCGACCTGCTGTTCGAGCCGTCGTCCGCCACCAGCAAACCGAGTACGCCGGAAATCATCGGCTACATCTTCGTCGAGTACGACAAGAGCGAACTGGCCGACAAGCAACGCGAACTGGTGCAGCGCGGCCTGCTGATCGTCCTCTTCGGCATGCTGGTCATCGCCGCGCTGGCCATCGCCATGGCCGACAACCTGGCGCGCCCGGTGATGCGCCTGGTCCAGGCGGTCAATGGCATGTCCTCCGGCAAGCTGGACACCCGCGTTCCGGCCAGTTCCAGCGGCGAGCTCGGCGTACTCGAAAACGGTTTCAACGAAATGGCCTCGCGCATGGAAGAAGTCCATCTGTCGATGCAGTCGCGGATCGAGGAAGCCACCGCACAGCTCGCCTTCCAGGCTCGCCACGACGCGCTGACCGGCCTCCTCAACCGGCGCGAATTCGAGCATCGCCTGGAAAAGGCGCTGGCCAGCGTGCACGCCGGCGATGACGAATTTGCCGTGCTGTTCCTCGACCTCGACCGCTTCAAGCAGGTCAACGACACCTGCGGCTACCTGGCTGGCGACGAGTTGCTGCGCCAGATGGGCCTGCTTTTCCAGGGGCGCCTGCGCGATGAGGACACCCTTGCCCGCCTGGGCGGCGACGAATTCAGCATCATCCTGGCCAATTGCGGCGGTCCGCGCGCGCTGCAGGTGGCCGAGGACATCTGCGGCCTGGCTGCCGCCTACCGCTTCATCTGGCAGGACAAGGTCTTCGCCATCGGGGCCAGCATCGGCGTCACGACGGTTAACCGCAAGGTGCACAACATCAACGAGATCCTTGCCGCCGGCGATGCCGCCTGCCATCGCGCCAAGGAGAGCGGCCGCAACCGGGTCTGCGAATGCGAGGTCACCCCGACACATGAGCGGCGGCAGGAAAGCAGCAACTGGGCGAGCCGGATCGCCAGCGCACTGAGCGAAGACCGCCTGCTGGTCGAAGCCGTACCGCTGCGTCCGCTGCAGGCGCCGACGGGCGGCCACATGGTCGAATTGACTGCCCGCCTCGCCGAACCGGGACAGCCGCCGGTCGCGCTGTCCGCCCTGATCGATGCCGCCGAGCGCTACGACCTGGCACCGAACATCGACCGCCGCCTGATCGACGCCGCCATCAAGGCGTTGGCGCGCGCCAAGCAGCGGCAGCGCAACCTGTATTGCCTGGTGCCGCTATCGCGCGGCTCGATCAGCAGCCGCGAAACCGTCGATTACATCGCGCGCAGCCTGAGCAGCCACCATGTGGCCGGCAACAAGCTGTGTTTCATCTTCTCGGAAGACATCCTGACCCACCTGACCAGCCAGGCCATGGATTTCTCGCGCCAGATGCGCAACCTCGGCTGCGAGATCGGCCTGGACGATTTTGGCGGCGGGCTGTCGTCCTTCAGCCATCTGCGCAGCGTCTATCCCAGCCACGTCAAGCTCAGCCAGAGCCTGACCCGCGACCTCGGCGGCAGCCGGGCGTCCACCGCCCTGCTCCGCGCCGTCCAGGAGATCACCGCCGACCAGCGCATCAATTCCATCGCCGAGGACATCGACGACCTGGAAACGCTGGAGCAATTGCGCGACCTCGGCATCGACTACGCCCAGGGCAAGGCCGTCGCCCCCAACGAGCCGTTCGAAGTGTGGTTCGAGGGCGCGGTGATGCGTTCGGCCTGACGGCAGCACGGCCTCAGAAGTCGAGGCGCAGCGCCACCCATTGCCGGCGATCGACAATGC
>DATGXM010000246.1:0-6404 GCA_035298985.1 Azonexus sp.
ATTTGACGGCGAGCAGGCCGGCAAAATGGGCGGCGAGCAAGGGGATGTCCTCGCGCCGCTCATCCAACCGCGGCAGGGTCAGCGACACGACATCGAGACGGTAATAGAGGTCTTCGCGGAACTGCCCTTGCGCCATGGCCGCATCGAGGTCGCGGTGCGTCGCCGATAGCAGACGGACATCGACTGGCTCGACCTTGGTGCTGCCCACCGGGCGCACGACGCGCTCCTGCAGCACGCGCAGCAGCTTGACCTGCAGGGCGAGCGGCATGTCGCCAATTTCATCGAGGAACAGCGTGCCGCCATTGGCCGTCTGGAACAGCCCGACGCGGTTGGTGGCGGCACCCGTGAAAGCCCCCTTGGCGTGGCCGAACAGCTCCGATTCAAGCAGTTGTTCGGGAATGGCGCCGCAGTTGATGGCAACGAACGGACCCTTGGCGCGCGGGCTGGCCCGATGGATGGCGCGGGCCAGCACTTCCTTGCCGGCGCCGCTTTCACCGCGGATCAACACGCTGGCGTCGGACGCCGCGACCATGCGCGCATCGGCCATCAGGGCGGCCATCCGGCTACTGCGGAAGATGACGCCTTCCATCCAGGCATCACCGCCCTCGCCTACCGCCGCAATCTCTTCGCCCGCCGGCAGGGTCGGTTCGGAAAGCTGCAGGGCGCGGTCGATCTTTTCGAGCAGGATCTGGCTGTCGAAGGGTTTGGTCAGGTAGCCGAAAACGCCGCGCGAGGTGGCATCGACGGCGTCCGGAATATTGCCGTGCGCGGTGAGCAGGATGACCGGCAGGGTCGGCCGCGTGCGGCGGATTTCCTCGAACAGCGCCAGACCATCCTGCCCGGGCAGGCAAACGTCGCTGACCACGACACGCGGCGTGTCAACGGCAATCTGTGCCAGCGCCTGCTCGGCCGAACCGACCGCCGTCACCCGGAAGCCGCGCGCCCTGAGGCGCATGACCAGCAGGCGCAGGATGTCCTCGTCGTCATCGACGACCAGCACATGCGCGCCCTCGCCACGCAGCGCCGGCCTCATCGCTTGCTCCCGACGGCATGCGGCCGCGGTGTCAGGGTTCGTTCGATATCGGCCAGGCTGTCGAGTTTTTCCTGCAGTTCGCTTGTCTTGCGCTGGCTTTCCTTCAATTGCTGCCCCTGTTTGTCGAGCTGCCCTTCCAGCTTCATGCGTTCGAGATAGTTGTCGGCGACCTGTCGGGCCAGCGGGTGAAAAGGCAGCGCCGCCGGCTCGTTGGATTTGAGCACGCTGTCGAGCAGCGCCAGTCCCTTGCCGAGATCCTGCTGAACCCGGGGATGACCAAGCAGCATGGCCATGCGCACCTGCGTGTAAGGCGTTTGCGGCACGGCAACCAGCACCATGCGCTCGCGGCCGAGTTCGGCCGGGGTCATGCGGCCGAGTCCCTGGTAGTAACTCAGCGCCGCCTCCGGCGTGGTTTCGTCCATCCGGGCCGGCTTTTTGTTCACAGGCGGCGTCGCACATCCGGCGAGCATGGCGGTGAAAAGCAGACCACACAGTCCGCGACGGAGTAAATCGGTTTTACTGCTCATCAGGTATTTCCACACAAAAATGGGCGCCGCTTTCCTGCGGCACCAGATAGACCCTGCCGCCCATGGCGCGCACCAGCTCGCGCACGATGGACAGACCGACACCGCTGCCCTGGCGCGGCGCCGGTGCGGCGCGCTGCCCCTGGACAAAGGGGTCGAATATCCGTTGCCTGTCCTCCTCGGCGATACCCGGCCCCTGGTCAACGCATTCGAAGCGCCACAAACCGTCGACGCGGCTGACACCGAGGTGGATTTCCCCGTTGTCCGGGCTGAAGTCAATGGCGTTCGACAACAGATTGTCGAGAACGACCGACATTTTTTCGGCATCGAGCGTGACCATCTGGTCCGGCGCCTCGGTCACCACCTTGAGCCGCCGCGCCTGGCTGTGCAGGTCGCGGCGCTGCACGACGCCGGCCAGCAGCTTCTTGGGCTTGACTGGGGCCAGCTGCAGGCGGCGGGCATCGAAAGCCGCCGCGTTCAAGGTGAGCAGACTTTCGATCTGTTCCTGCAGGACCAGGACGTTGTGCTGCAGGATATCGACCACCTCGCGCTGGCCGGCAACGAGCGGCCCGGGGACTTCTTCGCGCAACAGCGAGACCCCTTCCTTCAATGCGGTGAGCGGGGTTTTCAATTCATGCGACACATGGCGCAAGGCACGCTCACGGTCGGCCTCCAGTTCGGCCAGGCGTTGGCGCAACCAGTCCAGCCGCTTGCCGAGCTGGCGCAAGTCGGCCGGCCCGCCGACGGTGATCGGTTCGTTGAAACGGCTGGCGCCCAGGCGAACGATGGCCTGCTCAAGATGGCGAACGGGCCGCACCAGCCACCAGCCCATGGCCAGCGCTACCAGCAGCGCCCCAAGCAGGGCAAGGCCGATACGGGCACCGAGCTTGAGGCGCGCAGCATCCAACTGGTCGAGCGTTTTGCGGCTCTGCTCCTCCACCCAGCGCTGGCCGGCCTGCTTGAGCAGACCGTTCAATTCGGCCATGCGTGCCAGCAGGGGAATGATTTCTGCCTGCGGGATATTCTGTTCCAGGCCGCTGCGCAAGGCCTCGGCGACCATGCGCCAACCACCGAGCAAGGGCTGCAGAGGGTCGGAAGCCATGCCCTCCAGACGGTCGACGACCGCCAGCGACTGCGCCAAATGCTCGTCGAAACGCTGGCGGAAAACCGGATTGTCGAGCACCAGATATTGCCGCGCACTACGTTCGATATCGACCGTACGCTCTCCGAGCTCCTGAATGGCGGCGGTCAGCTGTATCGCCTGTTCGCTGCCGCGCCGACTCTGATCGACCAGTCGTTCGACCACCAGCCAGCTTTGTATCGCCACCCCGCCCAGCAGCAGGCCGATCAGGGTGAAGCCAAGCAACATGCCCTGGCGGAAGGAAATACGGTTCATTTTTTGTGTGCTGATTTAAAGAACTCCCGCGCAGTTTAATGGTCGCCGTCATCCACTCCGTGTCTTCAACGACCCCAAAACATTAAAATTTCCATTTAAAAATCAGTCAATTGCAAGATTGTCTGATTTTAGCGACAAGCCCGCATCGAAGCCTAGACCACTTTCCGGAAAAGCCCAAAAAAAGCTGTCGCCATTTAACGACAGCGGCGCCATCCATATCGGGAATCTGGTTTAATCGTTTAAGCTAACTGATTGTTTATATTGAAAATAATTTACGTGGCACGGATATCGCAATAGGCGTCGGGACAAGTTTTTTGTCGAACCACCTCATCACGGGAGTTTCCATGTTCAGCAAACCGACCATTAGCACACGCAATGACACCATCACCCGCAAGGACGTCAAGAGCGTTCTCGGATCAGGCAGCGGCCTCGCCGGCGCCGTGCCGGAACCGAAGGTCGTCACCGAAGCTCCTGCCAGCACCGAAGAAAAATTGACCACCACGACTGAAACCGGAACCCCGACCGGCGCCTCCCTGATCGTCGGCCCCGACGTCAAGCTCAAGGGAGCGGAAATACTCGACTGCGACACGCTGGTCGTCGAAGGCCGGGTCGAAGCGACCATGGACAGCCGCGTCATCCGCATCGCCGACAAAGGCGCCTTTGCCGGCAAGGTCAGCATCGACGTCGCCGAGATCCACGGCACCTTCGAAGGCGAACTGACCGCCCGTTCGCAACTCATCATCCACGCCACCGGCAAGGTCAGCGGCAAGATCCGCTACGGTAAATTGCTGATCAACGAGGGAGGTGAACTGTGCGGCGACATCAATTCGCTGTCTTCCGACAAGCCTACACAACGCTATCAGCGCGACGACCAGCAGATCACCCCGCTCAGCGCGGTAGTCGGTTGATTACTTTTTAGGCAACCCATAGAATACCAACAATATGTATAAGGCATCGCCGCTCGACACCACGCTCGCTCCGCTTCCAGCATCCCTGCTGTTGACGGAAGAGCGTGACTACTTAGCCGAGGTTCCGAGCGCAGTCGAAACGTCGGACCTGGTTGTCGCTCCGGCTGTGACTTACGCCCAGTTGCGGGCCTGCAGCGCGCTGGTCCGCCGCATGTATGCCCGGCGCGGCTACCGTCTGGCGGCGAACCCGCTGCAACCAGCCGACCCGAGCCACGTTACTATCGGCGGCTGGCTGCACGGCCAACTGATCGCCACCGCAACCGCCTCGCGCGATTCGGCGGCCGGTCTGCTGGCCGACGGTCTCTATCGCGACGAGGTCGCCAAGCTTCGCGGCCACTCGCGGATCGTCTGCGAAATCACCCGTCTGGCCGTCGATACCGATTGCTACGAACCGGAAGTGCTCAGTTCGCTGTTCCTGGCCATCTACCAATATGTCCGTGCCGTGTTCGGCGGTACCGATCTGGTCATCGAAGTCAATCCGCGCCACGCCGGCTACTATCGCCGGACCATGGGTTTCCGCCAGATCGGCGACCTGCGCACCTGCCCGCGGGTCGAGGCGCCGGCCGTCCTGCTCCACCGCGCGCTGGGCAACATCCACTACTGATCCACGCCACCGGAATACCGGGTAACCGGCCTTCGACCATCGAAGGCTGGTTATTTGCGCTGAAGCCTCGTAGACTTCGTCCTTTGATTATTTTTCCTTCAGGCAAGCGCAAATGGCTCAATACGTCATGTCCATGCTGCGGGTCAGCAAGATCGTCCCGCCCAAGCGTCAGATCATCAAGGACATTTCCCTGTCCTTCTTCCCCGGTGCCAAGATCGGCCTGCTCGGCCTGAACGGTGCCGGCAAGTCGACCGTGCTCCGCATCATGGCCGGCGTGGACAAGGAATACGACGGCGAGGTGCAGCACCTGGCCGGCGTTTCCATCGGCTACCTGCCGCAGGAACCGCAACTCGACCCGGCCAAGACGGTCAAGGAAGAAGTCGAATCCGCCCTCGGCGAAGTGATGCAGGCGCAGGCCAAGCTGGACGAGGTCTATGCCGCCTACGCCGACCCGGAAGCCGACTTCGACAAGCTGGCCGAGGAACAGGCCCGCCTGGAGGCGATCATCGCCACCGCCGGCTCCGACACCGAGCACCAGATGGAAATCGCCGCCGACGCACTGCGCCTGCCACCCTGGGATGCCGTCATCGGCAACCTGTCCGGCGGTGAAAAGCGCCGCGTGGCGCTGGCCAAGCTACTGCTCGAAAAGCCCGACATGCTGCTGCTCGACGAGCCGACCAACCACCTCGACGCCGAATCGGTCGAATGGCTGGAGCAGTTCCTCGTCCGCTTCCCGGGTACCGTCGTCGCCGTTACCCACGACCGCTACTTCCTCGACAACGCGGCCGAGTGGATTCTCGAACTCGACCGCGGCCACGGCATCCCGTGGAAGGGCAACTACTCTTCCTGGCTGGAGCAGAAGGAAGCCCGCCTGGAAACCGAAAACAAGCAGATCGACGCCCACATGAAGGCGATGAAGCAGGAACTGGAGTGGGTGCGCTCCAATCCGAAGGCGCGCCAGGCCAAGTCCAAGGCCCGTCTGTCCCGCTTCGAGGAAATGTCCAGCCACGAATACCAGAAGCGCAACGAAACGCAGGAAATCTTCATCCCGGTCGGCGAGCGCCTGGGCGACCAGGTCATCGAATTCGACGGCGTCACCAAGTCCTTCGGCGACAAGCTGCTGATGGACAACCTGAGCTTCAGCATCCCGCCGGGCGCCATCGTCGGCATCATCGGCCCGAACGGCGCCGGTAAATCGACCCTCTTCAAGATGATCACCGGCCAGCAGCAACCCGATTCCGGCGCCGTCAAGATCGGCCAAACGGTCAAGATGGCCTACGTCGACCAGTCGCGCGATTGCCTCGATGGCACGAAGACGGTGTTCGACGAACTGGCCCAGGGCAGCGACATCCTGCAGATCGGCAAATTCGAGATGCCGTCGCGCGCCTACATCGGCCGCTTCAACTTCAAGGGGGCCGACCAGGGCAAGCTGGTCGGCAACCTGTCCGGCGGCGAACGCGGTCGCCTGCACCTGGCCAAGACCCTGATGGCCGGCGGCAACGTCCTGCTGCTCGACGAACCGTCGAACGACCTCGACGTCGAAACCCTGCGCGCGCTGGAAGACGCCCTGCTCGAATTCCCGGGTTGCGCGCTGGTCATCTCGCACGACCGCTGGTTCCTCGACCGTATCTGCACGCACATCCTGGCCGCCGAAGGCGATTCGCAATGGACCTTCTTCCCGGGCAACTACCAGGAATACGAAGAGGACAAGCGCAAGCGTCTGGGCGAGGAAGGTGCCAAGCCGAAGCGGATTCGCTACAAGCCGATCACGCGCTGATCGTCGGCTCCGGAAAGCCGCCTGCTGCGGTCGACCGGAAAAAAGATGCAAAAATGGGCACCCATGCGGTGCCCGTTTTTTTGGCTCATTTTTGCCGTTGAC
>DATGXM010000247.1:0-2162 GCA_035298985.1 Azonexus sp.
AATTGACCTTTTCCTGGTGGCCCTTGGAGATCATCGGGCCGATCACGGTGTTCGGGTCCATCGGGTCGCCAACCGTCAGGCGCGAGGCGCGGGCGGCGAAGTCGGCGACAAACTTGTCGTAGATACCGGCCTGGACGATGATCCGCGAGCCGGCGGTGCAGCGCTCGCCGTTGTTCGAGAAGATCATGAAGATGGCGGCGTCGAGGGCGCGTTCGTAGTCGGCGTCGTCGAAGATGATGAAAGGCGACTTGCCGCCCAGTTCCATCGAGAACTTCTTCAGGCCGGCGGCCTTGACGATGCGGTTGCCGGTGGCGGTCGAGCCGGTGAAGGAGATCGAACGGACATCCGGATGCGAGACGAGCGGTTCGCCGGCCTTGTCGCCGAAGCCCTGGACGACGTTGAAGACGCCCGGCGGAATGCCGGCTTCGAGGGCCAGTTCGCCCAGACGGTTGGCGGTCAGCGGCGACAATTCGGACATTTTCATCACGGCCGTGTTGCCGAAAGCCAGGCAGGGCGCGGTCTTCCAGGTGGCGGTCATGAACGGCACGTTCCACGGCGAGATCAGCGCGCAAACGCCGACCGGCTGCCAGAGCGTGTAGTTCAGGTGGCCGGTGTCGGAATCGTAGGTCTCGCCGTGCATGTGCTGGATCAGCTCGGCGAAGTAATTGAAGTTGTCCGAGGCGCGCGGAATCAGCACGCGCTTGGTCTGGTTGGTCACCTGCCCGCAGTCGGCCGTTTCCATATCGGCAATCGGCTCGACATTGGCGGCGATCAATTCGCCCAGGCGGCGCACCAGGCGGGCGCGTTCCTTGACCGGCGTCGCGGCCCAGCCCGGGAAGGCGGCCTTGGCGGCGGCGACGGCGGCGTTCACTTCGTCGGCACCGCCGCTGGCGACTTCGGCGATCACTTCGCCAGTGGCCGGGTTGATGGTCTCGAAGGTTTCCTTGCTGGCGACCTTTTCGCCGTTGATGATATGCTTGATCATGTGCTGTTCTCGCTTTCTTTTAGACGGTGGCGAAATAGGTGGCGTCATCGACGATGGTGTTGACCAGGCAGCAGACGCCTTCAACTTCGGTTTCGATGACGTCGCCCGGCTTGACGTCAGCCAGGCCCTCCGGCGTACCGGTCAGGATCACGTCGCCCGGGTTCAGGGTCATGAAGGACGACAGGTATTCGATCAGGGTAGCGATGTCGAAAATCATGTCGGCGGTCGTGCCCTGCTGCGTCGTCTTGCCGTTGACCCGCGTCGTCAGCTTCAGTGCCATCGGGTTCGGCACGTCGGCGGCATCGACCAGCCAGGGGCCGAGCGGCGTGCAGGCGTCGCGGTTCTTGACGCGCAGGTTGGGACGGTAATAGTTCTCCAGGTAGTCGCGGATGGCGTAGTCGTTGGCCACGGTGTAGCCGGCGACGATGCCCATGGCGTCGGCTTTCTTGACGTTCTTGCCGGTCTTGCCAATGACCACGGCCAGCTCGCACTCGTAGTGCATGTAGGTGGCGTCGGCCGGGCGGCGGGTGTTGGCCTTGTGGCCGGTAATGGCGTTCGGCCCCTTGAGGAAGACGAGCGGCACTTCCGGCGCCTTGAAAGCCAGTTCCTTGGCGTGGTCGGCGTAGTTCAGGCCAAGGGCGAAGACGGTGCCGACTTCGACCGGCGGCAGCCACTGGAAGTCGCCTTCCGCGAGCAGGCGGCCGTCGGCCAGGCGCACGCGACCATTTTGTTCGGTGACTTGATGGACGGCGCCGTTGTAGGCGATACGACCGCGCTTCATGCTGCGACTCCTTCGGCGATGGTGAAATTCAGGCTGCCGAGACCTTCGGCGCTGATGCGGACGCTGCTGCCGGCCTTGGCCTGCGGCGCCATGTAGCGCACGCCGACGAGCAGGACGTCGCCCTGGCTGAGGGTCATCCATTCGCTGACATCGGCCAGCAGTTTGGCCGGCGAACGAATCAGGTCGTTCAGCGCACGGGTATCGACCACCTGGCCGTCGATTTCAGTAACAAGCGTCAGGCCAGCCAGATCGGCCAGCGGCTTGACCGAGGAAATCGGCAACGAACCGTCGAAGCACTTCTCGCGGATGGCCGGACGGTAATAGCTGGCGTGCGGCAGGCTGAGATCGGCGGCGAGCACGACGCCGGCGACGGCATCAAGCGCCTCGCCGGCGTTC
>DATGXM010000248.1:0-14117 GCA_035298985.1 Azonexus sp.
TCTGGCCCTCGGCCAGGCCTGGGTCGCCCGCCAGTGGTCCGCGCCCGGCTGATCGGCGGAGAACAGCCGTGCCGGCTGCCAGACATGGGTTGGCATCGATTCTTCGCCCGGCCGTGGCAGACCGCACAGGGGCGGAATTAATTATCGGGCCCGCCCCTTTAGCCATACCGGATTCTTGCTGTTTCGGTATGATCGGCTAAAAAAGCATCAACCCTCTCCCCACAGGGCCGTAAATGATCACCCGCTCTCTTCTGGTGTTGCTGGTCGTCGTCGGTAATCTCGGTGCTGTCCGTGCGGCCGGACCGGAGTGTTCGCGCCCCTTTACGCTGGCCCTGCACGATCACGGCCTGCTCTATTCCGCCACTACCGATACCGGCATCGACAAGGACGTGGCCGACGAGCTGATCCGCCGCTCGGGGTGCAAGGTCGTCGTCAGCCTGATGGCCCGGGCCCGGATCTGGCAGTTGATCGAGTCGGGCGCCCTCGATTTCAGCCTGTCCGGCATCAGCAACGCCGAACGCGACCGCTTTGCGGCTTTTGCCTGGTATTTCAGCAACAAGTATTACCTGCTGGTGCGCAAGGATGCCGGGGTGGGCAGCCTGGCCGATTTCGCGCGCAACGAAAAGTTGCAGCTCGGCGTCATCCGCAGCTTCCGCTACAGCGACAAGGCCAACCGTCTGGTCGATAGCCTGCAGGCGAGCAATCGGGTCAGCCAGGCCGGTGGGCTGGCCCCCTTGTATCAGGCGCTGCTGCTCAACCATATCCAGGGCATGATCATCGAGCCCTTCGATTATCCGACCCTGGACGAAAAGAATATCCGTGACCTGACCGCGATAATCGAATTCAACGACCCACCGGTTCCGCACGGCCTGATCATGTCGAAAAAGGCCTTGCCGCCGGCTGAACAGGAACGCTGGCGGGCGCTACTGAACGACATGCGGGCCGACGGCAGCATGCGCCGCATTTTCGAAAAATACTTCAAGCCCGACCTGGCTGCGGCATTGGTCGATTTCTCCGAGCACCGTGAATAGCGAACGGCAGCCCTTTTCCATGTCCAGGCTGCCCATGTTGCTGCCCTGGCTGATCCTGGTCACCACCCTGGGGGCGACCTGGCTGCTCTGGGATCACGAATGCCAGGTCAGCCGCAACGAACTGCGGGCGCAGTTCGATTTTGCGTTGCGCGATACGGTCAGCCGGGTCGAGCAGCGGGTGGCGGCCCACGAGCAGATGCTGCGCGGCGTGCAGGGGCTGTTGGCGGCGACTGGTGTGAACGATCGGCGGGCCATCAAGGAATACGTCGCGACTTTGCAACTGGATGCCAATTTCTCCGGGGTCCAGACCATAGGGGTGGTCGAACTGGTTCCCGCCGCGCGCCAGCGGGCGCATGAAACAGCCATGCGCCGGCTGGGTTTTGCCGACTACGCCATTCATCCGTCTGGCGAGCGTCCGTTCTATGCGGCGGTGATCCAGCGCGAACCGGGCGGCTGGCGTGACCCCGTTCCGCTGGGCCTCGATGTGCTGGCTGACCCCGTGCGCCGACTGGCGCTGGAAACGGCCCGCGATTCGGGGATGGCGGCGATTACC
Organism: Azonexus sp.; assembly: GCA_035298985.1. Classification (GTDB taxonomy): domain Bacteria; phylum Pseudomonadota; class Gammaproteobacteria; order Burkholderiales; family Rhodocyclaceae; genus Azonexus. The sequence continues at coordinate 1,585 of DATGXM010000248.1, forward strand.
GGCAAGGTTCGCCTGGCCGTCGACAAGAAAACCGAAGCGCAGCCCGGTTTCATCATGTACCTGCCGATCTTCGCTGCCGGCCAGCCGCGGGACAGCCTGGCCCAGCGCCGGGCCAATATTGTCGGCTGGGTTTATGCCGCCTACTACATGGAGGATTTCATGGCCAGCCTGTACGGCAAGCAGGTGCCGGGGGTTGAACTGGCCATTTACGACGACGCCAATCCGGTTCCCGGTGCCCTGATGTACCGGAGTGCCCATGCCGGGGACGGCGCATCGGCCCATTCTGGGGAAATCCTGAGCGCCAACGAGTACATGGTCGTTGCCGGCCGCTCGTGGACGCTGACGCTGAGCACGCAAAGCGAATTCGCCGAGCGCTTCGGCCGCGATGCGGCGCCGCTCATTGCCGTCGCCGGCATCAGCGTCAGCCTGGCCCTCGCCTTGCTCGCCTGGTTCATGGTCACCGGCCGGGCTCGTGCCTTGCGCCTGGCGGCGGTGATGACCTCCGAACTGCGGCACATGGCGCAGCACGACCCGCTGACCGGCTTGCCCAATCGCGCCCTGTTCAGCGACCGGCTGCAGAACGAACTGGCGCGGGCCAAGCGGCATGGCGATCATTTCGCGATGATTTTCCTCGATCTCGATCGCTTCAAGCCGATCAACGACAGCTATGGCCATGGCGTCGGTGATCTGCTGCTCAAGCAGGTCGCCATGCGCCTGCAGCAAAGCGTGCGTGCCTCCGATACCGTCGGCCGCATCGGCGGCGACGAATTCGTCGTGCTGATGCCGGCGCTGGCCGAGCGGCAGGCGGCGCGCGGCCTGGCCGAAAAACTGCGTCAAGCCATAGGCCAACCGTTCATGGTCGATGGCCGGGAAGTGAATATTTCCTGCAGCATCGGCGTCGCCGTCTATCCGGACGATGGCGACGACGACCTGGCGCTGGCCAACAGTGCCGACCAGGCGATGTACCGCGCCAAGGCCGGCGGCCGCGACAAGGTGCAAACGGCCAGTTGAGCCCCGCTGCTGATCACGGCTTTCCAAGTGACTAGTTCCTCAGTCTGATAAGCGCCTGACCAGCTTGGGGCGGAAAGTGGAAAGCCAGTGCTGCTGTTTTCACCTGTTGCCGGCGTCCACTCTTTTGTAAGTGACTGGATTGAATCGATTTTCAATTCTGGCCCGGCTGTTGCTATAGAGCAGCCATAAAACAATTTTCAAATGCACGTTAAGGCCCTCCCAGCAGAGACAGATTGTCGGTCATCGGTGACCGCAATGAACAAACAAGGGGAGATAAATGGCCAACCAAAACCTGATTTCGCTGGAACAGGACGAGCGCATCGAAGCAGCCGCCAGCCGGCTGTCGATGGATAGGCGCGAATTCCTGCAATTCTGCGCCGCGCTGGCGACCACGCTGGGGCTGCCGCAAGGGGCGGATGCCGCGGTCGCCGAGGCGGTCGCCACCAAGAAGCGGCCGAGCGTCATCTGGCTGCATTTCCAGGAATGCACCGGATGCACCGAGTCCATCCTGCGCGCCGAACACCCGACGCTCGAGAAGCTGATCCTCGACGTCATATCGCTCGATTACCACGAGACGCTGTTCGCCGCCGCCGGCCACCAGGTCGAAGCAGCGCGCAAGACGGCGATGGCCGAGAACAAGGGCCAGTACATCCTGGTCGTCGAAGGGGCGATCCCGACCAAGGATGGCGGCGTCTACTGCAAGATCGGTGGCAAGACGGCGATCGAACTGCTCACCGAATGCGCCGCCGACGCGGCCGCGGTGATCGCCATCGGCTCCTGCGCCTCGTGGGGCGGCATGCCGTCGACCATTCCGTCGATTCCCGGGGCGACCTCCAGCCCCACCGGGTCGAGCGGCGTGGCGCAGATTCTCGGCAAGCCGGTGGTGACCATCCCCGGCTGCCCGCCCAACCCGTACAACTTCCTGTCCACGGTGGTCCATTTCCTGACCTTCGGCAAGCTGCCGGAAGTCGATGACAAGGGCCGCCCGAAATTCGCCTACTCCCGCCTGATCCACGAAAACTGCGAGCGCCGCGCCCACTTCGACGCCGGCCGCTTCGCCATGGAATTCGGCGACGAAGGCCACCGCAAGGGCCACTGCCTGTACAAGCTGGGCTGCAAGGGGCCGGAAACCTACGCCAACTGCTCGGTCATCATGTTCGGCGATGCCGGCGCCGGCACTTGGCCGGTCGCCTGCGGCCACCCCTGCATCGGCTGTACCGAGCAGGGTGTGGGCTTCGCCAAGCCCATCCATACCGTCGCCAAGCTGAAGAACATCGAGCCTTCCGCCTTCCTGCCGCGCATCGTCGAGGAAAAGGGCGTCGGCGCGTCGCTCGGTTCGGCTGCCGTGCTGGCCGCCATCGCCGGTGCAGCAGCCGGGGGCGGGGCGATGGTCGCCAAAAACCTTGGCCTGTCACACAAGGCCGAACAGATGGAAGAGGCGAAGAAGCAGGAAGCGGCGACGAAGTCCGGCGAGAAAACGGAGGTCTGAGATGGCCACGAGACGCGATTTCCTGAAGGGCTGCCTGGCCGGTGGCGCCGCGGCGGCTTCGGCCGTGCTGCCCGAAACGGCCTGTGCCCGCGACACCCTGCAACGCCCGCCGGAAGCGCTCGGCCTGCTCTACGACGCCACGCTGTGCGTCGGCTGCCAGGCCTGCGTCGCGGCGTGCAAGCAGGTCAATGAGAATCCGGCCGAATTCACGGCGGTGGACAAGCTGTGGGATACGCCGCTCGACACCAGCGGTCACACCTTCAACCTGATCAAGATGTACCGGCACGGCACGATGGAAACGAAGGACGCCGAGGAAAACGGCTTCTCCTTCATGAAGACCTCGTGCATGCACTGCGCCGACCCGTCCTGCGTGTCGGCCTGCCCGGTGTCGGCGATGACCAAGAACCCGGTCACCGGCATCGTCGGCTACGACCCGGACGCCTGCATCGGCTGCCGCTACTGCGTCGCCGCCTGCCCGTTCGGCATCCCGAAGTACCAGTACGACTCGCCGACCGGCAAGATCGGCAAGTGCGAGCTGTGCCGCCATCGCCACAAGGACGGCCATTACTCGGCCTGTGCCGAGGTGTGCCCGACCGGCGCCACGCTGTTCGGCCGCACCGACGACCTGCTGGCCGAGGCCAAGCGCCGTCTGGCGCTGAAGCCGGGCGAATGGACGACGATTCCGCGCGGCCGCCTGCGCCGTGCCCAGGAAAAAGTGCTGGCCGGCGGCGAAGATGGCAAGGGCGAGAAGCATCGCCACGGCTGGCGCGACGAGCCGGACCAGAGCTACCAGGCCCAGGTCGGCAACTACCTGCAGCACGTCTATGGCGAAACCGAATACGGCGGCACCCAGGTGCTCAAGCTGTCGGCGGTCAATTTCCAGAAGGCCGGCCTGCCCGACCTGCCGCCGAAGTCGTCGGCTGCCACTTCGGAAACCATCCAGCACACGCTGTACGGTGGCCTGATGATGCCGATCGCCGTGCTCGCCGGCCTGACCTGGGTCGCCAAGCGCAATGTGGTGCCGGAAGACCAGGAAAAGAAGGGAGACCAGTCATGAGCGCCCATCATCCTGCCGCCCCGGTCGGCGGCAAGCTGTTCAACCTGCCGGTGATGATCTGCAGCCTGTTGATCGCGGCGATGATTGCCGTGCTCTTCGTCCGCTTCATCTTCGGCCTCGGTGCGGTGACCAACCTGAACGACGGCTACCCGTGGGGCATCTGGGTGGTCTTCGACGTGGTCATCGGCTCGGCGTTCGCCTGCGGCGGCTTCTCGGTGGCCATGCTGGTGTATATCTTCAACCGTGGCCAGTATCACCCCATGGTCCGCCCAGCGCTGCTTGCCTCGCTGTTCGGCTACACGCTGGCCGGCGTCGGCGTGCTGTTCGACCTCGGCCGCTGGTGGAATTTCTGGCACATCCTGTGGCCGGGCTACGCCAATCCCAATTCGGTGATGTTCGAGGTGGCGCTGTGCATCTCGTGCTACATCATCGTCATGTGGATCGAGTTCTCGCCGGTCTTCATGGAGCAGTGGGGCCTGAAGGCGCACAAGCAGAAGCTGGAGAAGGTGCTGTTCTTCTTCATCGCGCTGGGCACGCTGCTGCCGATGATGCACCAGTCCTCGCTCGGCACCCTGCTCGTGGTCATGGGGCCGCAGGTCAATCCGCTGTGGCAGACGCCGGCCGTGCCGTTGCTCTACCTGCTGTCGGCGATCACCATCGGCTACGGCATCGTGCTCTTCGAATCCTGCGTCGCTGCTTCGGCCTACCGGCGCGAGATCGAAATGCACCTGCTGCAACCGATGGCCAAGATCATGCTCGGCATGCTGGCGGTGTTCCTGACCGTGCGTTTTGGCGACCTGATCGTGCGCGGTGCGCTCGGCCATGCCTTTGCGCCCAGCCTCGAAGCCTTCTTCTTCTGGCTGGAAACGGCCTGCTTCGCGGCGCCCTTCCTGATCGTCGGCACGACCGCCGGCCGCCGTAATCCGGCCCGGCTGTTCCTGGCCGGCGTCGCGATTATGGCTGGCGGCACGCTGCTGCGGGTCAACGGCTTCCTGATCGGCTACGACACCGGCCTCGGCGTCGACCACGGCTGGAGCTACTTCCCGAGCATCGCCGAAATGCTGGTCACTATCGGCATGTTCGCGCTCGAAGTGCTCGGCTACATCATCATCACCCGCCGCTTCCCCGTGCTGCCACGGGTCGAGGCTGCCCACTGAATTCCAGGGATAGGAGAACAACATGACTAAACGAGTAACCATCGACCCGGTCACCCGCATCGAAGGCCACCTGCGCGTGGACGTCGAGGTGGACGGCGGCCGCGTCAAGAAGGCCTGGGCCTCGGGCCAGATGTGGCGCGGAGTCGAGAACATCCTGATCGGCCGCGATCCGCGCGACGCCTGGGCGATCACCCAGCGCATCTGCGGCGTGTGCACCACCGTGCATGCCATCGCCTCGGTGCGTGCCGTCGAGAACGCGCTGCAGCTGGAAATCCCGGTCAACGCGCAGTACATCCGCAACATGATCATGCTGGCCCACGCCGTGCATGACCATATCGTGCATTTCTACCACCTGTCGGCGCTCGACTGGGTCGACGTGGTCAGCGCGCTGAAGGCCGACCCGGCCAAGACCGCCAGCCTGGCACAGGGGCTGTCCAACTGGAGCGGCAACAGCAAGGCCGAGTTCGTCAAGGTGCAGGACAAGCTGAAGGGCTTCGTCGGCACCGGCCAGCTCGGCATCTTCACCAACGGCTACTGGGGCCACCCGGCGATGAAGCTGACGCCGGAAGTGAACCTGCTGGCGGTTTCGCACTACCTGCAGGCGCTGGAAGTGCAGCGCTACGCCAGCAAGATCGTCGCCGTGCTCGGCTCCAAGTCGCCGCACATCCAGAACGTCGCGGTCGGTGGCGTCGCCAACCCGCTGTCGGTCGACTCGCAGTCGGTGCTGACCGTCGAGCGCCTGTTGGCGGTCAAGGAATGGATGTTGAAGCTGGAAGACTTCGTCAAGAACGTCTATCTGGTCGACGTCGGCGCCATCGGCGGCTTCTACGCCGACTGGACCAAGTACGGCAAGGGCATCACCGAATACCTGTCGGTGCCGGACATCCCGCTCGACGGCAAGGGCACCCAGTTCGCGCTGCCCGGCGGCTACATCGAAGGCGGCAAGCTGGAATCCTACAAGCCGATCAAGACCTTCAACGACAAGTATTTCACCGATGGCGTGTCCGAGGCGATCAAGCATTCCTGGTACAACTACAGCGCCGGCAACGACAAGTCGCTGCACCCGTACCAGGGCGAAACGACGCCGAACTACACCGACTTCCAGGACGACGGCAAATACAGCTGGCTGAAGTCGCCGACCTTCTACGGCAAGCCGATGCAGGTCGGCCCGCTGCCGCGCGTCATGAACATGCTGGCCGCCGGCCACGAGCCGACCAAGAAGTACGCGACGGCGGCGCTCGACCTGGTGTCCACGGTCGCCGGCGCCAAGGTCGGCGTCGATGCGCTGCATTCGACCATCGGCCGCCATGCGGCGCGGGCGGTTGGCTGCGCGGTGCAGGTCGACGAACTTCTCAATCAGTGGGATCTGCTGCTCGCCAACATGGGCAAGGGCGACCTGAAGACCTTCAACCGGCCGGTTTTTCCCAAGGGCGAACAGATCGGCGTCGGTTTCCACGAGGCGCCGCGCGGCGTACTGTCGCACTGGGTGGTCATCGATTCGGGCAAGATCAAGAACTACCAGTGCGTCGTGCCGACCACCTGGAACGCCGCGCCGCGCAACGAGAAGGACCAGCCCGGCGCCTACGAGGCCTGCCTGATCGACAACCCAGTGGCCGATCCGGAAAGGCCGCTGGAAGTGCTGCGTACGGTACACTCCTTCGACCCCTGCCTGGCCTGCGCCGTGCATGTCGTCGACCAGGAGAACAATCCGGTCGTGACGGTGAAGGCGGTTTGATCGGAAGCAATTCGTTTCTGCACCAGGGGCGCGATAATGTTCGCGCCCCTTTTTATCGGATAAGAGCATGCGCGTTGTAGTTCTGGGTATCGGCAACATTCTTCTGACCGACGAAGGCGTCGGCGTGCGCACTATCGAAGCGCTGGAGCGGGATTACACCCTGCCGCCGGAAGTCGAAGTGATCGACGGCGGCACCTGCGGCATGGAAATGCTTGAACAGCTGGAAGATCTCGACGGCCTGGTCGTCGTCGACTGCGTGCGCTGCAACCAGCCGCCGGCCACCCCGGTGCTGCTCAAGGGCGACGACGTGCCGGTCTTCTTCAAGACCAAGCTGTCGCCGCACCAGGTCAGCCTGTCCGACGTGCTGGCCAGCCTGGAATTCACCGGCCGGGCGCCGAAAGCTATCGCCATCGTCGGCATGCAGCCGGTGTCGATGTCCCTGGGCATGGAGCTGTCGCCGGCAGTGGCGGCGAAAGTACCGGAACTGGTCGCCATGACGCTGGCCGAACTGGCCGCGCTGGGCATCGCGGCCGAGGCGCACGCCTGATGTGCCTGTCCATTCCGAAGCGCATTGTCGAGTGGGAGGGCAGTGGCGACCATGCCGGCGATTTCGCCTGGGTCGAACGCGATGGCCAGCGCGAGCGGATCAACATGATGCTGATCGGCCCGCAGCCGGTCGGCACCTGGGTGCTGACGTCGCTCGGCCTGGCCCGCGAGGTGGTCGAGGACGAGCAGCGCTCGCTGATCGAGGATGCGCTGGCCGCCCTCGCCGCATCGCTGGAAGGCGAATTCGACTCGTCGCTGCATTTCACCGACCTCAACCGCTCGCATGACTGAACGCATCCGCAAGCCCGCCCTGGCGCCACCGCCCATTCGCCCGGCCGTGCCGCGCGACGACGATCCGAGCGCCTGGCTCGAAGCACATTACCGCCACGTCTGGCAGACGCGCATGCACGACCTGCCCTTCGTCAATGCCGCGCTGGCCGTCGAGGCCGTCGGCTTTGCCCGCTACGAGGGCGATTGGCTGGGCGTCGTCATCACGCCCTGGTTCCTCAACCTGCTGCTGGTCTCCGGCGGCGGCCAGCTGTGGGGCGACATCCCGGCCGGTGAGCGGCGCTACCTGAACCTGCCCTGCGGCACCATGCAGTTCATCGCCGACGACGACCCGGATATCGGCCCTTACCAGTATTGCCCGTTGATCGCGCCGGTCGACCAGTTACCCGACATGGCGACGGCACGCCTGGTCGCTGCCGATGCGATCAAGACGGTATTCGGCCCGCCGCCGACCCTGGCTGAAACGCCGCCGGCAGCGGCAACAGACGAGAAAACGGAGGTATCCCGGCGCGGCTTTTTCCGCCGTCTGGCCGGCAAGCGAAATTGACCCCGGCAGGTTAGACTCTGCCTTATAAAAACGATATTGAGGAGCAACGCGGATGTGTCTCGCGATCCCCGCGCAGGTCGTTGAACTGCGCCCCGACGACAACGCCCTGGTCGATCTGGCCGGGGTCAAGAAGGAAATCTCGCTGGCCTTGCTCGACGGCGTGGCGGTGGGCGACTACGTGATCGTCCACGTCGGCTACGCGCTGAACAAGCTCGATCCGGAAGAGGCCGAGAAAACCCTGAAACTCTTTGCCGAAATGGGCCAGCTGCCGGCCGACGGCGATGTCACCCTTCATTAAGCGATGAAGTACATCGACGAGTTTCGCGACGGCGACGTCGCCCAGACCTTGGCGGCAGCCATCCGCGCCGAGGCCGATCCAGCCCGCAACTACCATTTCATGGAATTCTGCGGCGGCCACACTCATGCCATCTCGCGCTACGGCGTCTCCGACCTGTTGCCGGCCAACGTCAAGATGATCCACGGCCCGGGTTGTCCGGTCTGCGTGCTGCCCATCGGCCGCGTCGACCAGGCCATCCGCCTGGCCCTCGAACAGGGCGTCACGCTGTGCACCTACGGCGACTGCCTGCGCGTGCCGGCCTCCGATGCGCTGTCGCTGATGAAGTCCAAGGCCCGCGGCGGCGACATCCGCATGGTCTATTCGAGCGCCGACGCCGTGACGCTGGCCCAGAAGAATCCGGACAAGCAGGTCGTCTTCTTCGCCATCGGCTTCGAGACGACCACGCCGCCGACCGCGGTGGCGATCAAGCAGGCGGCGGCGCTCGGCCTGAAGAATTTCTCGGTGCTGTGCTGCCATGTGCTGACCCCGTCGGCCATTTCCAGCATCCTCGAATCGCCGGAAGTGCGCCAGTGGGGGACCGTGCCGCTCGACGGCTTCATCGGCCCGGCCCACGTTTCGACCATTATCGGCAGTCGACCGTACGAGTTCTTCGCCGAGGAATACCGGAAGCCGGTGGTCATCGCCGGCTTCGAGCCGCTCGACGTGATGCAGGCGATCAAGATGCTGATCCGCCAGGTCAATGAAGGCCGCGCCGAAGTCGAAAACGAATTCGCCCGCGCCGTCAGCCGCGACGGCAATCTCAAGGCGCAGCAACTGGTCGCCGAAGTGTTCGAGATGCGCAAGCACTTCGAATGGCGCGGCCTGAACATCCTGCCCTACTCGGCGCTGCGCATACGCAGCCAGTTCGCCGAATTTGACGCCGAAAAGCGCTTTCCGCTGGGCTATGCCTCGGTGCCCGATCACAAGGCCTGCGAGTGCGGGGCGATCCTGCGCGGGGTCAAGCGGCCGCAGGATTGCAAGATATTCGGGACGGTGTGTACGCCGGAGAATCCGGTGGGGTCGTGCATGGTGTCGTCGGAAGGGGCTTGTGCGGCGCACTATACGTATGGGCGGTATAAGGATGTGGCCTGACTTGGCCTGTCTGTCATTCCCGCGGAGGCGGGAATCCAGAGGGGTTTTGCTGGTGGCGTCCTTTTTTGAGGCTTGGGAGCGTACGCGATCGCTACTTTCCGCTTTGAGGGCGTCTCACTTTCTTTTGCTTCGCCAAAAGAAAGTAAGCAAAGAAAAGGCGACCCCCGGGTCGGCGCCCCGCTACGCAGCGTTCCTTCCGCTACTCGGCAGGCCGGGCGTTTCGCATGAACTCGCCTGCGGCTCAAACAATGCGAACCGACTGCCCCCGGCCCGCCTGCGTTGCTCAGCGCCTCCCAGGGGGACCCGAAAAGCGTCTCGGGATCAGGCACCGTCCGAAAAGCTGAATGCAGTGGTTGCTCCAGAGAAAAGCCAGAAACTCAAATCGCTGCTCCAGTCCGGCTGGTTTGCCAGGACCCTTGAGAGGTGCCGAGCAACGCAGGCGTTGGCGGAAAAAGGGCGAGGACTGTCTGAGGGCCAAAGGCCCGAGTTCCGCAGCCCCCGCCAACGGCGAGTAGCGCAGGGAACCGGCGCAGCTGGCACCGACCCAGGGTCGCCTTTTCTTTGCTTACTTTCTTTTGGCGAAGCAAAAGAAAGTAAGGCGCCCCGCAAGGGCGAAACCCCCGCCCGCCCAAGGCACCAGCGTTAGCAGCAACCAATACCCCCTAACAAAACCCACCGACCCCACTCCATGACCCAAACCCGCAAAAACTACGTCCGCCCCCTCGACCTCAAGCACGGCCAGGTCGACATGGCCCACGGCTCCGGTGGCCGGGCGATGGCACAACTGATCGAGGAACTTTTCGCCAAGCACCTCGGCAACGAATACCTGGCCCAGGGCGACGACGGCGCGCTATTGCCACATCCGGGCGAGGGCAGGCTGGTCATGGCCACCGACTCGCATGTCGTGTCACCGCTGTTCTTCCCGGGCGGCGACATCGGCTGCCTGTCGGTACATGGCACCATCAACGACGTGGCGGTGATGGGCGCCAAGCCGCTGTATCTTTCTGCCGGCTTCATCCTTGAAGAAGGGTTCAAGCTCGCCGATCTGGCGCGCATCGTGCAAAGCATGGCGGCGGCGGCCAAGGAGGCGGGGGTGCCGGTCGTGACCGGCGACACCAAGGTGGTCGAGCGGGGCAAGGGCGACGGCGTGTTCATCACCACCACCGGCGTCGGCGTCGTGGCGCCGGGCCGGGAACTGTCCGGCCGCAGCGCCAAGCCGGGTGATGTCATCCTGGTATCCGGCACGTTGGGCGATCACGGCATGGCGATCATGGCCGAGCGCGAGAGTCTGGGTTTCGAATCGCCCATCGTTTCCGACACGGCGGCCCTGCATGGCCTGATCGCGGCGATGCGGGCGAGTGGCGCCGACATTCACGTGCTGCGCGATCCGACGCGCGGCGGGCTGGCGACGACGCTGAACGAGATCGCCAAGCAATCCGGGGTCGGCATGATGTTGCAGGAAAAGGCTTTGCCGGTGACGCCGGCGGTCGAGGCGGCCTGCGAATTCCTCGGGCTGGATCCGCTGTATGTGGCCAACGAGGGCAAGCTGATCGCGATCTGCGCCAAGGCGGATGCGGAAAAGCTATTGGCGGCGATGCGGGCCCATCCGCTAGGGACGAATGCGGCTATCGTCGGCACGGTGCATCAGGACGAGCACCATTTCGTGCAGATGACCACGGCCTTCGGCGGCCGGCGCATTGTGGACTGGCTGAGCGGCGAGCAACTGCCGCGTATCTGTTGAGCGCTCAGTGGCGCAGGGCAATCATGATCGAGCGCACGTCGCCCACTTCCGAAATGACCATGTCGCGGGCGTCGTCCAGGCTGTCGGCGTTGCGGATGTGAAACTTCTCGTGGCTGCCATCGGGATAGCGCACCGCGGCGACGTATTCCGGACGTGGCGCGCGGCTGGCGCGGGGCGTGCGTGCTTTGGACGGTTTTCGTTGTGCTTGCATGGCTGTTTCCCTGAGCTTTTTGTTGGAGGCATCGTAGCCAGCCCCTGGTGCCGAACAAATATCGCCAAAGTTATAGCGTTATGCTTCCAGAAAAATCAGTGCCTTGGAAGCCGCGAATTTCCTCATTAGATACCAATGGCATGTTTTGTAAAGAAATGTAAAAACATGAGAATTCTTTTTGTCACGCACAGTTTCAACAGCCTGGCGCAGCGCCTGTACTGCGAATTGACCCGGCGCGGCCACCAGGTGAACATCGAGTTCGACATCTCGGATTCGGTGACCGAGGAGGCTGTCGCGCTGTTCAAGCCGGACCTCGTCGTCGCGCCCTTCCTGAAGCGGGCCATTCCGGAATCGGTGTGGTCCCGGGTGCCGTGCTTCGTGGTGCATCCCGGGATTCCCGGCGACCGCGGGCCTTCGGCGCTCGATTGGGCCATCCAGCGCGGGCTGGGCGAATGGGGCGTGACGGTGCTGCAGGCCGAGGCGGAAATGGACGCCGGTCCGGTGTGGGCGTCGGCCGGCTTCCCGACTGCGGCGGTGCGCAAGGCTTCGCTCTATCGCAACCAGGTGACCGAGGCGGCGGTGCGCGCCGTGTTGCAGGCCGTCGATCGCTTCGTGGCCGGAGATTTTGTGCCGCAAAGGGTGCCCGGTGCCGCCCATGCGCTGATGAAGCAGGATGATCGCGCCATCGACTGGCAAGCCGATCCCGCCGCCCTCGTTCTCGCCAAGCTCAACGCCGCCGACGGCTTTCCCGGCGTGGCCGATCAATTGTTCGGCCAGCCCTGCCATCTGTTCGATGCCTGGCCGGAGGCGACGCTGACCGGGCAGCCGGGCGAACTGATCGGCCGGCGCGAGGCGGCCATTTGCCGGGCGACGGTCGATGGTGCCGTGTGGGTAGGCCACGTCAAGCGTTCAGGCGGCGTCAAGTTGCCGGCGACGATGGCTTTCCCGGAAAGTGCAGCGCTGCCTGAGTTGCCGCTGGCGGGCTGGTGGAAGGCCGAGACGCCGACCTGGCAGGACATTGCCTACGAAGAAGCTGGCGGCGTGGGCTTCCTGAGTTTCGAGTTCTACAACGGAGCGATGAGCAGCGCCCAGTGCCGCCGCCTGAAAGAGGCATTCCTGTGGGCCGCCGAGCGGCCGACCAAAGTCATCGTGCTGCGCGGCGGTAGCGACTTCTGGTCCAACGGCATCCACCTGAACACCATCGAGGCCGCCGACAGCCCGGCCGACGAGTCCTGGCGCAATATCAACGCCATGGACGACCTGACGCGGGCGATCATTACCACCACCGGCACCTACGTGATCTCGGCGATGCAGGGCAACGG
>DATGXM010000249.1:0-14996 GCA_035298985.1 Azonexus sp.
GCGGCCTTGGCGTTCAGCGTGTCGAAAACGGTTTCGACCAGCAGGATGTCGGCGCCGCCCTCGATCAGGCCGGTGGTGGCTTCGAGGTAGTTGGCGACCAGTTCGTCGAAGGTCACGTTGCGGTAGCCGGGGTCGTTCACGTCCGGCGAAATCGACGCGGTACGGCTGGTCGGGCCGAGGACGCCGGCGACGAAGCGCGGCTTGGCCGGGTTTGCGGCGGTGAATTCGTCGCACAGCTGACGGGCCAGCTTGGCACCTGCGAAATTCAGCTCGTAGACCAGTTCGCCCAGGTTGTAGTCGGCCTGCGAAACGGCGGTCGAGTTGAAGGTACAGGTCTCGAGGATGTCGGCGCCGGCTGCCAGGTAGTCGCGGTGGATGCCGCCGATGATGTCCGGGCGGGTCAGCACCAGCAGGTCGTTGTTGCCCTTCAGGTCGTGGGCGTGGTCCTTGAAGCGCTCGCCGCGGTAATCGGCTTCCTGCAGCCCGTGGCGCTGGATCATCGTGCCCATGGCGCCGTCGAGGACGAGCAGGCGCTGCTGGAGCAGGGAAGAGAGTTCGGATGTACGATCAGGCTGCATGGGTCACCTCGGCAAAGCGGCTTGTTACGAATCTCGCACCGGGGACGCCGCAATAACAAACGGCGCCACAAACCGGAACTTGGAGAAGCTGGGGTTTGCGAGCGCCGTTGATCGTTGCCGAGCCTGGCCCCTTGAATGAAGGGTCGCAGCGCTCCTCGGCAGAAGCGTTAGTTTACCGGGGGCAGCCCGGACTGCCAAGTACGTTGATTTATTTAGCCTTTCGCCGCGACGCGCTTGGAGGTTTTCTTGACCCCACCATTGTCGGTGTCGAAATGCACCATGAAATAGGTTTCCTCCATGGGCGGGATGCCTTCGACGCGCCATTCCCAGATCTCCTCGCGCAGGTTGCTGAAGACCTGCTTCGACCCCGGCGCCCCGAGCAGGCGACGGACGTCGTCCTTGCTCATGCCGACCCGCACCTTGGCGTAATTGGCGTCGTTGAGCACCTGTTCGACAGTGGTGACGACGTGGTCGGCGCCGAAGCTGATCATGTAGCAGCTGGTGCCGTTGGGCTGGCGGGCGTATTCCCAGGTCGCCGTGCCGTCGTCGTTCCAGTGGATGAAGCCCGGCTCGCCCATGCGCGAACGGACCTCGGCCTGGGTCGTGACCCCCGGCTTGATCTCTTTCAGATTGACGTAGTCGCAGGCCGGCAGGGCGGCGGCGACTATGGCCGAAGCGGCAGCGGAAATCCAGGCAGGCAGTTTCATGCGAACTCCAGTCGATGGCGTGAGCCGAGTGTACGCCTACGCCGCCTTGCTTTCACCACCTAGCGCGGCAGCGGACGCAAGCGCTGGTGGAGCAGGGCGGCGATGCCGCCGCCGACCATCAGTCCGGCCATGCCCAAGGCCAGGGTCAGCGTCGAACCCCACAGCGCCGGTGCGATGAGCGCCGCCGTCAGGCCGTTGAATCCCGACTGGAAGAAGGTCTGGCAGGAGGCGGCCAGACCGCGCTGGGCCGGGAAGGGGTCGAGGGCGAAGATGGTCAGGCAGGGGGTGGCTAGCGACATGCCGAAGGTGTAGATGAAGATGGGCACGACGTTCCAGGGCAGTCCCGGCGGCAGGGTCAGATTCAGGGCGAGGTTGATCGCCGCGGCGCTGCCCATCACCACGTAGCCGAGGGCGATGCTGCGTGGCAGCGAAATTTTCCCGGCCAGCCGGCTGGACAGCCAGGAACCGCAGAGCAATCCGCTCATCGACGGCCCGAACAGCCACAGGAAGCCGGTTTCCGGCACGCCGAGGTGGCCCATCAGGAAGACCGGGGCGGACAGGACGTAGAGGAAGAAACCGCCGAAATTGAGGGCCAGCGCCGCGCAGGCGGTCAGGAAATGCGGCGAGGTCACCACTTTCCAGTAGGTGGTGGCGAGGTAGGTCGGGCGCAGCGACTGGCGCTTGTCTATAGGCAGGGTTTCCGGCAGCAGCTTCCAGCAGGCCAGCCACAGGGCGGCGGTGGACAGCACCAGGAAGGCGAATACCGAGCGCCAGCCGAAATAGGTCTGCAGCCAGCCGCCGATCACCGGCGCGATGGCCGGGGCGAAGGCGAACATCATGGTGATCTGCGACATCAGCCGCTGGGCGGCCGAACCGTCGAACAGATCGCGGACCACGGCCCGGCTGACGACGATACCGGCGCCGGCCGTAATGCCCTGCATGGCGCGCCAGAACCACAGGTGCTCGATGCGGGTGGCCAGCATGCAGCCGGCCGAGGCGCAGGCGAACAGGCCGATGGCGACCAGGATGACCTTGCGCCGGCCGAAACGGTCGGAAATGGCGCCGTGCCACAGGGTCATCATGGCAAAGGAAAACAGGTATGCCGACAGGGTCTGCTGCACTTCCAGCGGCGTGGCGTGCAGTTTTTCGGCGATTTCCGGAAAGGACGGCAGGTAGGTGTCGATGGAAAACGGGCCGAGCGCCGACAGGGCGGCGAGCAGGACGGCGATGCCGCGCGGAGCGCGCTGCGGCGTTTCAGCCACGGGGGAAGCGCCGGTACTGGATGGCTTCGGCAACGTGGGCGGCGCGAATGTCGTCGCTGCCGGCAAGATCGGCGATGGTGCGGGCGACCTTGAGGATGCGGTGCCAGGCGCGGGCCGACAGGTCGAGCTGGGCGGTGGCCTGCTTGAGCAGCTTGCTGCCCGCTTCATCCGGTTGGCAGCAGGTATCGACTTCCTGAGTGCCGAGGCGGGCATTGGGCTTGTGCTGCCGCGCCAGCTGCCGGGCCTGGGCCGCCGCGACGCGGGCGCGAACGGTCGCCGACGATTCGCCCTCGGCCTTGCCGGCCAGCGCGTCGGCGGGCAGGGCGGGGACTTCGATGATCAGGTCGATGCGGTCGAGGAAGGGGCCGGACAGCTTGCCGCGATAACGGGCGATCTGGTCTGGCGTGCACCGGCATTTGTTATTTCCGTGGCCCCAAAAACCACAGGGACAGGGGTTCATTGCCGCAACGAGCTGGAATTGGGCGGGGTATTCGGCATGGCGGGCGGCGCGGGCGATATGCACGCGGCCCGATTCGAGCGGCTCGCGCAGGGTTTCGAGCACCTTGCGGTCGAACTCTGGCAATTCGTCTAAAAACAAAATGCCCTGATGCGCCAGGCTGATTTCGCCGGGACGCGGCGGATTGCCGCCGCCGACCAGCGCGACGGCTGAGGCGGTGTGGTGCGGCTGGCGATATGGGCGCTGCCCGAAGGCCTCGGCGCGGAACTGGCCGACCAGCGACAGGACGGCGGCCGAACCCTTGGCTGCTTCGTTGTCGAGATCCGGCATCAGGCCGGGCAGGCGCGCGGCAAGCATGGATTTTCCGGAACCCGGCGGTCCTATCATCAGGAGCGAATGGCAACCAGCAGCGGCAATTTCCAGCACCCGCTTGGCCTGGATCTGGCCGCGTACTTCGGCGAGGTCGGCAATGGCCGGACGGCGCTGTGTGTCAGGGGCGGCCTCGGCGGCCGGCAAGGTCTCGCGGTCGGCCAGGTGGGCGCAGACGCCGAGCAGCGAGCGGGCGGCCAGAATGTGCGCCGAACCGGTCAGCGCCGCTTCACGGGCGCTTTCCTCGGGCAGGATGAAGGCCTTGCTGCCGTTGCTGGTCTGCAGGGCCATGGCCAGCGCGCCGCGGATGGGGCGCAACTCGCCGGACAGCGACAATTCGCCGGCGAATTCGTAATCGGCGAGCTGGGCGGCGGGAATCTGGCCGCTGGCGGCCAGGATGCCGAGGGCGATGGGCAGGTCGAAGCGGCCAGATTCCTTGGGCAGGTCGGCCGGGGCCAGGTTGACGGTGATCCGCTTGGCCGGGAATTCGAATCCCGAATTGACGATGGCCGCCCGCACGCGGTCGCGTGCTTCCTTGACTTCGGTATCGGGCAGGCCGACCAGCGCGAAGCTGGGCAGTCCGCTGGCCAGATGGGCCTCGACGATGACCGGTGGCGCGTTGAGGCCATCCAGTCCGCGACTGTGGGCGACGGCCAGCGCCATGGGTGTCTTACTGGCCCGCGCGGGCCTTTTCCAGCGCGTCGACGCGGGCTTCCAGCGCCTGCAGCTTGTCGCGGGTGCGCGCCAGCACTTCGGCCTGAACGTCGAATTCCTCGCGGGTGACCAGATCGAGCTTGGCGAAGAAACCGCCCATCATGGCCTTGGCATTTTTTTCGATATCCCTGGCCGGTGTATTGGCCAGCAGGGCGCTCATCTTGGCGCCGAAGTCTTCCAGAATCTTGGGGTCGAGCATGGTATTCCTCCGTGGCCGGGCAGTTTATCACAGGGGGATAGACCGTTCTTTTCGGATCATTGCTCATGCTTGGTGCGTAACACTCTGTAACCGCACAGTTTTGGTGCGCAAGCCTGGTGCATTACCTTGGTAGTACCCGTCAAACCTTTGATTGTTATCAAAAACTGCCCTGGCACGCGTCCTGCTAATGCTGTATCGCACAAATTCCATTTTTGTATTCATCAATCAGTAGGAGAGAAAAAATGAAGAAGTCTCTGATCGCCCTGGCCCTCGTCGGTGCCTTCGCCGCACCGGCCTTTGCCGAAGAAGCTGCCGCACCGGCCGCCGAAACCCCGGCCCTGACCGGCAACATGACGGTCGCTTCGAGCTACCGTTTCCGTGGCATCGACCAGACCTTTGGCAAACCGGCCATCCAGGGCGGTATCGATTACTCGCACGCCGCGACCGGCCTGTACATCGGCAACTGGAACTCCACCGTGTCTTCGGGCGCTGGCTTCCCGGAAGGCAACATCGAAATGGACTTCTACGGCGGCTGGAAGACCACCTTTGCTGAAGACTTCGGCATCGACGTCGGCGCCCTGTACTACTACTACCCGGGTAGCAGCTCGCGTCCGCTGTCCGGCAGCAATGCCAAGCATCCGTCGGCCAGCGTCAGCGGTACCGTCGACAACCTCGAACTGTATGTCGCCGGCAGCTGGAAGTTCCTGACCGTGAAGTACTCCTACGCCGTCAAGAACTACTTCGACCTGCCGGAATCCAGCGGCACCAGCTACCTCGAACTGAACGGCAACTATGACCTGGGCAATGGCTGGGGCGTCAACGGTCACGTTGGCCACCTGTTTGCCAAGGATTACAAGTACGCCTTCACCGCCGGTTCCGACAGCATCGACTACACCGACTGGAAGCTCGGCGTGACCAAGGATCTGAGCGGCTGGGTGCTGGGTCTGGCCTATGTCGGCACCAATGCCAAGGGCACCTGCGGCAAGGCTGAGTTCTACTGCTTCACCAACTCCCTGAATGAATCGGGCAGCACGGGTTCGAAGGCCAAGGATGCAGGCCGCGGTATCGCCGTTCTGTCCGTTACCAAGACTTTCTAAGCAAACCTAAAACTTCCCCCGCCAGTGCACCGGCCGGCGCCGGTGGGGGAAAACAGATTTCAACCTAAATGGGGAACTACTCATCATGAAATTCGTTACCGCCATCATCAAGCCGTTCAAGCTTGACGAAGTGCGTGAAGCGTTGTCCGCCATTGGCGTGCAAGGCATCACGGTCACCGAAGTGAAGGGTTTCGGCCGGCAGAAAGGGCATACCGAGCTGTATCGCGGCGCCGAATATGTCGTCGACTTCCTGCCCAAGGTGAAGATCGAAGCCGCCGTCAAGGACGAGCAGCTCGATCAGGTCATCGAAGCCATCGAAAAGTCGGCATCCACCGGCAAGATCGGCGACGGCAAGATCTTTGTCTTCGACGTCGAACAAGTCATTCGTATCCGGACCGGTGAAACCGGTACCGATGCCCTTTAAGGAGCGCCCCATGAAACGCTTATTCGCATTGCTGGCGCTGGTTGGCGCCGTCACGCTCGGTGCTCCGGCCTGGGCCGAAGAAAAGGCTGCTGCCCCGGAAGCGGCTACTGCCGCCGCTCCAGTGCCGCCCAACAAGGGCGACAACGCCTGGGTCATGGTCAGCGCCGCGCTGGTCATCCTGATGTCCATCCCGGGTCTTGCCCTGTTCTACGGCGGCCTGGTCCGCACCAAGAACATGCTGTCGGTGCTGATGCAGGTGTTCGTGACCTTCTCGCTGATTTCGGTCCTCTGGGTGATCTATGGCTACTCTGCCGCCTTCACCGAGGGTAACGAATTCTTCGGCGTACTCGACAAGCTCTTCCTGAAAGGCGTGACCGTCGATTCGGTCGCCGCCACCTTCTCCAAGGGCGTCAATATCTCCGAACTGGCCTACGTCATCTTCCAGGGCGCCTTCGCCGCCATCACCTGCGGCCTGATCGTCGGTGCCTTCGCCGAGCGTGCCAAGTTCGCCGCCATCCTGGTCTTCATGGTGATCTGGTTCACCCTGTCCTACATCCCGATGGCCCATATGGTCTGGTACTGGGCGGGTCCGGATGCCTATGTCGACGCTGCTGCCGGTGAACTGGCTGGCAAGACTGCAGGCTTCCTGTTCCAGAAGGGCGCTCTCGACTTCGCAGGCGGCACCGTGGTGCACATCAACGCCGCAATCGCCGGTTTGGTCGGTGCCTACATGGTCGGCAAGCGTACTGGCCTGGGCAACGTCTCGATGGCTCCGCACTCCCTGACCTTCACCATGATCGGTGCTTCCCTGCTGTGGTTCGGCTGGTTCGGCTTCAACGCCGGCTCCGCTCTCGAAGCCTCCGGCGGTGCCGCCCTGGCCATGGTCAACACCTGGGTCGCCACGGCTTGCGCCGCACTGTCCTGGATGTTCGCCGAATGGATCCTGAAGGGTAAGCCCTCCATGCTGGGTGCCGCTTCCGGCGCCGTTGCCGGCCTGGTGGCGATCACCCCGGCCGCCGGCTTCGTCGGCGTGATGGGCGCCATCATCATCGGCCTGCTGGCTGGCGTGGTCTGCCTGTGGGGCGTCAATGGCCTGAAGAAGCTGCTCGGTGCCGACGACTCGCTGGACGTCTTCGGTGTGCACGGCGTCGGCGGCATCCTCGGTGCCATCCTGACCGGCGTCTTCGTCGATCCGGCCCTCGGCGGTACGGGGGTCTATGACTACGTCGCCAACGCGGTCGGCCCGTTCGACATGACCGCCCAGGTGATCAGCCAGCTGTGGGGCGTCGGCACCGTGGTCGTCTGGTCGGGCGTCGTCTCGGTCGTTGCCTACAAGCTGGTCGATATCGTGATTGGTCTGCGTGTGCCGGAAGAAGAAGAGCGTGAAGGTCTGGACCTCACCTCGCATGGCGAAAGCGCCTACCACCACTGAGCACAGGAAATTTAGTCTCTCTCCCTTTGGGCACCTACGGGTGCCCATTTTTTTGGTGCATCGCGCCTTACCAGGTTGGCGCGATGAACTTTCTTATTGGGGCGTTTGCGGCGAACAGACGCGGTTGCGGCCGGCCGCCTTGGCTCTATACAGCTCGCCATCGGCCCGCCGGATGACGGTGTCGAGGCTTTCGTCGTCGGCCTGGCAGGCACATACCCCGGCACTGATCGACAACAGTACCGAGCCACCCGGGCTGCTCACCTGCAGTCGGGAGACGGCCTGACGGATGCGTTCGGCGACCAGGACGGCGCCGGCCAGATTGGTGCCCGGCAGCAGCAGGCGGAATTCGTCACCGCCGGCCCGGGCAAAGATGTCCTGCTCGCGCAGATTGGCCTGCACCGCCGCGACGAACTGGCGCAGTGCCTCGTCGCCGGCGGCATGGCCGAGCTGGTCATTGGTCTGTTTGAAATGGTCGAGGTCGATGACGATCAGCGACAGATCGCCGCCATTACGGCTGAAGCGCCGGAACTCCTGGCCCGCCAGCTCGTAGAAAGTACGCAGGTTGTTGATGCCGGTCAGGAAATCGGTCGACGCGGCGATTTCGAGCTGTTTTTCCAGCTGCTTGCGCTCGCTGATGTCGAGCATGGTTCCCGAAATGCCGTCGGCTTCGCCATTGGCGGCATGGAATACCGATTTGTAGAAAATCACGTCGTGATAGCTGCCATCGGCGTAGCGCACCTGCGCCTCGTAGGTCTGCCTGCCGCCCTGCGCCATCAACTCCTGGTCGGCCTGCTGGTAGACGCGGGCCAGATCGGCCGGTGCCACGTCGAACACCGTGGCGCCGATAATGGCCTCGCGCGGCAGCCCGATGTAGTCCTCGAACGCCTTGTTGCAGGCGATATAGCGGCCGTTGCGATCCTTCATGAACAGCGGGCTGGGCAGCATGTCGACGGCGGTCTGCATGCGCACGTAGAGCATCGCCTCGCTGGCTTCGCGGCCGGCTTCCGAGTCCGGGTCGCGGCGCCGTTCGAGACGGGCGGCGATCAGTTGCATGCGTTCGATGTCGTCGATGGCACAGCAGTCCGCCGCATCGTCGGCCATGACCTTGCGGGCCAGCTGCGGAGCGTAGGGATCGAGCAGGATGACATGCGGAAAGGCCCGCGGGCAAAGCGGATGCAGGCGCTTGCGCCAGTCGAGGTAGGCCGCTTCGCCGTCGATGGCCACCAGAACAGCCAGGGCGTTGCTGGCTTTGTCGCAGTTGTTGCTCAGGGACGGGCTGATCGGCTCCAGCCCGTCCAGGGGCGGCATGGCGCCGTCCCCTTGCTGGCGCAAATCGAGGAACAGCAAGCGGGGAGGCGCCAGGGCAGTCATGTCTAACCTCTCCGGATTGGTAGGATGAAGCCTCGATACTAACGGAAGACCACCGTCTTATTACCATGAACTAATACACGGTCTTCGAGATGGTAGCGCAGGCCGCGGGCCAGTACGGTCTTCTCGATATCCTTGCCGTAGCGCACCATGTCTTCCGGCGAGTCGGAATGGTCGATGCGGATGACGTCCTGCTCGATGATCGGACCGGCGTCGAGTTCGCTGGTCACGTAGTGGCAGGTGGCGCCGATCAGCTTGACGCCGCGCGTGTAGGCCTGGTGGTAAGGCTTGGCGCCGGCGAAGCTGGGCAGGAAGCTGTGGTGGATGTTGATGATCTTGCCGGCCAGCGCGTCGCACAGCTCCGGTGACAGAATCTGCATGTAGCGGGCGAGAACCATGGTGTCGCCGCGCACGTCGTCGAAAATGCGGGCGATTTCCGCGTAGGCCGCCTGCTTGTTGTCGGCAGTGACCGGAACGTGGATGAAGGGGATGCCGTGCCACTCGACAAAACCGCGGAAGCTGTCGTGGTTGGAGATGACGCAGGGAATCTCGATGTCCAGTTCCTTGGCCTGCCAGCGCGCCAGCAGGTCGTACAGACAGTGCTCCTGCTTGGAAACCAGCACCACGACGCGTTTCTTGACGGCGCTATCGTTGATCGTCCAGGTCATCGACAGCGGCTCGGCGACTTCGCTGCGGAAGCGTTCGCGGAATTCGGCGAGCAGGAAGGGCAGCGAATCGGCCTTGATCTCGATGCGCATGACATAGCGACCGGTCTGCGTGTCCGAATGGAAGCTCGATTCGAGTATCCAGCCGCCATTGCCGGCGATGAAGCCGGAAACGCGGGCGATGATGCCGACCTGATCGGGGCAGGACGCGGATAGGGTGTAGAAGCGGTCTCTATGCATATGGGCCGATGCTGGTTCGGAGTGCCCGGCCCCTTTGGGGGGCGGCGAGCGTAGCGAGCGGGGCGGTAAAAACGGCCGAAAGGCGGGCGCCGAAGCCGTCAGGCCTTGCCGAAAGCCTTGTCGATTTCCGTGCGCAGGTCGTCGTAATTGAAGACGACCGGGAATTGCGGGAATTCGCGGATGACGTTTTCCGGCGGGTGGAACAGGATGCCGCCGTGGGCTTCGCCGAGCATGGCGGTGTCGTTGTACGAGTCGCCGGCGGCGACGATCTTGAAGTTCAGTTCCTTGAAGCGCTTGACCGCTTCGCGCTTCTGGTCCGGCATGCGCAGGTGGTAATTGACCAGCATGCCCTCGGCGTCGTCTTCCAGCGAATGGCAGAACAGCGTCGGCCAGCCCAGCTGGCGCATCAGCGGGTGGGCGAATTCGTAGAAGGTGTCGGACAGGATGACGACCTGGTAATCCTCGCGCAGCTGGTCGAGGAAGGCGCGGGCGCCCGGCATCGGGCCCATTTCGCCGATCACCTTCTGGATGTCCGGCAGGCCGAGCTTGTGCTGGCGCAGGATATCGAGGCGATAGGTCATCAGCTTGTCGTAGTCCGGCTCGTCGCGCGTCGTGCGCATCAGTTCGGGAATGCCCGTGCGCTTGGAGAATTCGATCCAGATTTCGGGGACGAGGACCCCTTCGAGGTCAAGGCAGACGATTTGCACGGTTGGCTCCAGCGCGAGTTCGGAAAAATCGCGATTTTACCCGATCAGGGAGCGCTTATTTCGGCCATCGGGAAGGAAAGGTGGTAGCCCTGCGCATAATCGACGCCGATCTCGGCGAGCAGGGCCAGGGTCTGCTCGTCGCCGACGAATTCGGCCACCGTCTTCTTGCCCAGGCCGCGGGCCACTTCGACGATGGCCCGGACAAATACGTAGTCCTCGCGATTGCCCAGCAGGTTGCGGATGAACATGCCGTCGATTTTCAGCACATCGGCCGACAGGTGCTTCAGGTAGGCGAAGGACGAGAAACCGACGCCGAAATCGTCCAGGCAGACGGTGCACCCCAGCTTGCGCAAATCGTCGATGAAGCGTTCCGAGTCGCCGATATTGGCCAGCGCGGCGGTCTCCGTCAGCTCGATGATCAGGCGGCGCGGTTCGACGCGGAATTCAGAGAGCAGGGCACGGATCTGGCCGGCCAGCGTCGGATCGTCGAAGGAACGGGCCGACACGTTCACGGCCAGCCCCGGCAACCCGGGCATGCCGGCCAGCTTGCGGATGGCGGCGCGAATGACCCAGCGGTCGATATCGACAATGCGCCCGGTACGCTCGGCGGCCGGGATAAAGCTGCCCGGCAGCAGCAAGGCACCGGGATCGTCCGGATCGACCATGCGCACCAGCGCTTCATAATGGCTGATCTGGCGCGTGCTGGCGACATGCACGCCTTGGAAGTGGAGGACCAGGCGGTCTTCGTTGAGCGCCGCCTGTATCTTGTCGTTCCAGGCCAGCTGGCTGAGGACATGGGCCGATTCGTCCAGATCGGGGCGGTAGATGCGCCAGCAGTTCTTGCCGCTGCGCTTGGCCTGGTACATCGCCGCATCGGCGTGTGACACCAGTTCCTCGACATTGCTCGCATGCTCGGGCAGCAGGGCGACGCCCAGACTGCTGGTCAGGCCGAAGCGCCGGCCGTCGAACTCGAAACTGAGGGCGCTCAGTGCCTTGACCACGCGCTCGGCCATGGCCTCGGCGCCTTTCTGGTCGGCGCCAGGGGCGACGATGGCGAATTCGTCGCCGCCCAGCCGCGCGAACAGCTCGTCGCTACGGATCAGCCGCCCGACGGCGTCGGCGGTGCGGACCAAGACGTTGTCGCCGGCCCGGTGGCCGAAACTGTCGTTGATGACCTTGAATTCGTCGAGGTCGAAATAGAGCACGGCGCCGTGCTGGCTGGGGTCGCGCTGGAAGTGGGCGAGCAGGCGTTCCAGTTCGGCCGTGAAGCGGGCACGGTTGGCCAGCCCGGTCAGCGGGTCGCGTTCGGCCATGAAGACCAGGTGTTCGCTGATCTGCCGCTCGCTGGTGATGTCCTCGAAAATCCACAGCCGGCCGAACTCGGCACTGCCGGTACTGGTTACCGCCACGCCTTGCTGGGTGATGATGCGGCCGTCGGCCAGGATCAGCTCGCTGCTCGTCCCGTCGCCGGCGAACAGCTGATCGCGTCCGCTGTCGGCCAGGGCCGGATCAAGCCACTGGCGCAGATCATGCAGGGGCAGGTTGGCCAGGTGGCCGTCGAGGCTGACTGACCACAGTCGGGCGAAAGCCGGGTTCAGGTAGCAGATGCGGTCGTCCTGATCGACGAAGACCAGCCCCAGGCGCATGGCCGAGAGCAGGGCATCGAGCCGGGAACGCTCGGCATCGACGGCGGCGACCAGGTTGCGTTGTCGCGCTTCGGCGTCGCGCAGGTCCTGAACGCGCCGCTCTATGGTTTGCGCCATGTCGTTGAAGGCATGGATGACCTGGCCGATGTCGTCGTTGCCGCTGCCGCGCAGGGGGCTGAAATCGCGCCCGGCGGCCAGGGCGTCGCTGGCATCGGCGAGATGGCCCAGGCGCCGGGTCAGCCACAGCGCGATGGCGCCGAGCACCAGCGACGAGGCCAGGATGCCGATCAGGGCCAGCGCGATGTTCTGCAACAGCAGCTCGCGCCTGGCCTCGTCGAGGAAACGCAGATCGATGCCGGCCTTGAGATGGCCGTATGACCGCTTTTCCAGCGTGATCGGGATGTCGAATTCGCGTACAACGTCGGCCCGGGTCTCCAGATCGCTATTGGCCTCGGCGATGCGCTGGCCGTTTTCGTCCAGCATCGCCAGGTAGACCAAGCCCTGCAGGCGCTGGGCATTGGCCAGCGTGTCGGCGACCGCCGCATAGTCGCGCTGGGCCATGGCCGGACCGAGCGCTGCCTGCAGCAGCAGGCTGATTTCGGCGCGGCGCAGGTCGAACTGGCGGACCAAGTGTTCCTCGGTCAGCCGCTGGCTGTTCCAGACGATGGCCGAAATCATCACGATCTCGACCAGGATGGTCAGCGCAATCAGGCGCGTGCGCAGCGAATGCGGCAGCTTGAGCGGCATCAGTGCAGCAGGCTGCCCAGTTGGCGGCGGGTTTCGGGCAGCATGCGGTCGAGCAGGGCGTTATCCTCGGGGGTCGGCACGCGGAAACCGCCATGCCGGGTTTTCTCGAAAAATTGCTGGCCTTCCGGCGATTTCTCGAAAGCCAGCAAGGCGGCCTTGACCGCCTGTTGCCGGGCGGCCGGAATCCGGCTGTGGGCGATGTAGAACTGGCCGGGGATGTTGGCAATGTCGCGCCACACCTGCGTATCGCGCTGCAGGTCGGGAGCGGCCAGCACCAGAGTGGAGTAGGAAACGAGGGCGGCGCGCGCCTTGCCGCTGATGGCGTTATGCAAGGCGCTGGAGTGGCTGACCGTTTCGACGAAGCGATAATCGACGTTTTCCTTGAGGCCGTTTTCGGCCAGGGTCAGCGCGCCGGCAATGGCAATCAGGGCGCTGCGATCGACCACGCTGATTTCCTGGCCACGCAGGTCGTCGAAACTGTTCAGCGGCTTGCTGCGACTGCTGGCCAGCACGCCGCGGATCGGCGCTTTGTGCAGGAGCAGGGGGGTGTAGCCGTATTCCCTGGTGGCCAGCCGGGCGTAATGGGGCGCGAGCAGCGCGATGTCGTATTCGCCGTCGACGACGCGTTTGACGAAGGTATCGAAATCGGGGGCGGTCTGCAGAGTGATCGGCTGCTGCACGGATTTTTCGAGGGCTTCGGCAACCGGCTGGTAAGTGGCGAGCAGGGTCCGCGTGGTCAGATAGGGCATCAGGCCCACTATCAACGGGCGGCCATCTATCATTTTTTCCTCGGCCTGGCCGACCAGCGGGCAGCCCAGCAAAAAACAGCACAGCAGCGCGATCCGATGGATCGTTGCGGACATCCGAATCCCCCCCAAATCCAGTTGTGTGGCCTGATTATAGACTTGCCGGGGGGTGAATATGCCGAAAGTATTACAACATTGACGCGTTCAGCACTTTCAACGGCGGATATTCAGTCGACGGCGGGCAGCGCTTCCAGCGCCTCGTGCACTTCCAGCCAGCGCAGTTCGGCCTCGTCGATCTGTTCGCCGAGCAGGCCGGCCTGCTTGTGCATTTCCTCGCTTTTCACCCGGTCGACCGTGGCGTAGAAGTCGGGGTCGGCGAACTGGGCGTCGAGCGCGGCCTTTTCCTCGTTCCACTTGGCCAGCTTCTTTTCCAGCTGTTCGATTTCCTTGACCAGCGGCCGGCGCTGGGCGAGCACGGCCTGCCGGTTGGCCTTGGCTTCGGCGCGCTGGTTCAGGCGCTCGGCCTTGCCGGCGGCGACTTCCGGTTCGGGCGCCTTTTCGGCATTGCGCTGCGTAGCCAGCCAGGCGGCGTAGTCGTCGAGGTCGCCGTCGAATTCGCTGACCCGGCCGTCGGCGACCAGCAGCAGTTCGTCGGCGCAGGTGCGCAGCAGGTGGCGGTCGTGCGAGACGACGACCATGCCGCCTTCGAAATCCTGCATGGCGAAGGTCAGCGCCTCGCGCATTTCGAGGTCGAGGTGGTTGGTCGGTTCGTCGAGCAGCAGCAGGTTGGGCTTGGTGCGGATGAGCAGAGCCAGCGCCAGGCGCGATTTCTCGCCGCCCGAGAAGGGCTCGACGGCGCGCGTCGCCATGTCGCCGCGGAAGTCGAAGCCGCCCAGGTAGTCGCGCAATTCCTGCTCCGGCGTCGTCGGTTCGAGGCGGGTCATGTGCTGCAGCGGCGATTCGTCGGGGCGCAGCTGTTCGAGCTGGTGCTGGGCGAAGTATCCGATGTTCAGCGCCTTGGCTTCCTTGCGCTCGCCGCCCTGTTGGGCGACGGCACCGGCCAGCAGCTTGACCAGTGTCGACTTGCCGGCGCCGTTGCGGCCGAGCAGGCCGATGCGACAGCCCGGGCGCAGGGTCATCGTGACGCTGTCGAGGATCTTGCGGTCCAGGTAGCCGGCGCCGGCTTTTTCGATGACCAGCAGCGGGTCGGGCAGCGCCGCCGGCTGGCGGAAGCTGAAATGGAAAGGCGAATCGACGTGGGCGGCGGCGACGATTTCCATGCGCTCCAGCATCTTGACCCGGCTCTGCGCCTGCCGTGCCTTGGTCGCCTTGGCCTTGAAGCGTTCGACGAAGCGGCTGAGGTGGGCGATCTCGCGCTGCTGGGCTTCGTAGGTCGCCTGCTGGGTGGCCAGCCGGGCGGCGCGTGCCCGTTCGTAGTCGGAGTAGCCGCCGCTGGTCAGGGTCAGGCGCTGCAGGTCGATGGCGATGATCTGGCCGACCACGGCGTCGAGGAAATCGCGGTCGTGCGAAATGAGCAGCAGCGTCGCCGGCGTGTTCTTCAGCCAGCTTTCGAGCCAGAAGACGGCGTCGAGATCGAGGTGGTTGGTCGGCTCGTCGAGCAGCAGGAGATCGGCGCGG
>DATGXM010000250.1:0-4857 GCA_035298985.1 Azonexus sp.
CTGTTTTGAACAGCCGGGTCGTAGGTGTAGCTGACGACGCCGGTGCCCGGGTTGTAGCCGGTGAGGACGAGGTTGCCTTCGCCGGTGTTGATCGGGTGGGCGGCCAAATAGGCCGGGTCGGCGAGTTGGGCGGCGGTGAAGCTCTGCCCGCCCACGCTCACGCTGCCCAGGCCGGCCGGGGCGCTGATCGTGAAGCTGCCGGCGATCGGGCCGTCGGTTTCGGCCACCGTCTTGTCGCCGTCGGCTCCGCCCGGGGCGTTGGTGTCCGGGATGGTGATCGTCGGCTTGGCAAAAGAAACGGCCGCTTCGGTGGTACCGGCGATCAGCGGTGCGCCCTCGATGGTGTAGGCCGGACTGCCGCGCCCGGTGCCGAACTGGTAAGCCTGCGGGTCGACAGACTCGACGATGCGCAGGAATTCGACAAAGGTATGGCCTTCGTTACCACCCTGCGGACCGGCGCCGGCGGCGGTGTCTTCGAGCAGGTCATCGAGGCTGGCCCCGGACTGGAGGGCCTGGGTGATTTTCTGGAAGTCTTGCGGATTATTGACCACCGCGCTGTCCGCCGCATCCGGCATGACGGCGGCGACCACCTCGGCGTCGATCTTCGCCGTTTCGCCCGGACGCACGGGCATTTCGCGGCCGTCCGCCAGGGCCAGAACGACATTGGCGCCCTGTCCGGCCACCACGCTCTCCCCCTCGCGGATCGCATCACCCAGCTTCAGGCGGCGCATGTTGCCGGCACTGTCGCGAGCATAGGCCTGGCCGGACAGAACGGAAACCTTGGCGATGATTTGGGCTTGAGCCATGACGAACCACTCCACACTCTAATTAGGAATAGACGGAGTGTAGGAAATGGCGCAGTGGCGGGCTATTGAACCAAAGTACAGTTATCGCAAAAAAAGCGTGAATAAATCCACGCTTTTAGTTCAAACCTGAACGCCGTTGATGCGCAGCGACAGCTGCAGGCGGTCGCGCAGGCCCAATTTCTCGAAGATGGCGGACAGGTGGGCCTTGACCGTGCGCTCGGTGATCGACAGCTGCTCGGCGACCTCGCGGTTGCTGGCGCCGCCGGCGACCAGGCGGGCGACCTGGACTTCGCGCTCGGACAACACGGTCGCCCAATCGACGCGCGGCGGCCGTTGTTCGCTGCGCGCCGCCAAGGCCCGCGACGTTCCGCCAACCAGGCGGCGAAGCAGGGACTGCCCGACCCACAAGCCGCCGTTCTCGACGACCAGCGCCACCTGCTGCAGGACCTCGGGTGCCGCATGGGTATTGCAGCAGCCGGAAGCGCCCAGCGCCAGCGCATCGGCGACGACATCCTCGTCCGGTTCGTCGGCGAGCAGGACCAGCAGCTGCCATGGTTCGAGGGGCGCCGCCGGCATCGCCGAGGCCAGCGTTTCGCCAGCCCGAAAGCGCACCCAGAGGATCACCGGCTCGCCGGCCGGCAGCAGGCTCAGGCTTTCCCGACGCATGACCCGGGCCTGGGGAAAAGCGTGCAGCCAGGTCGGCACCGGGATGAGGTCCCGATCAACGAAGCAGTGGTTCATCAGCGCTCCGTCATCGCCACGCTCTTGGCGCGCAGCACCGGCTTCATCAGATAGGTGAGGACGCTCTTCTTGCCGGTCAGGATATCGACCTCGGCCACCATGCCGGGGATGATCGGCAGGTTGGCATCGCCGAAGCCGGCCTTGTTGGTGCGCACCCGCACCGTGTAGAAGGCATTGCCCTTCTCGTCCATCACCGAGTCGGCGCCGATGTGTTCGAGCGTCCCCTCGAGGCCGCCGTAGATCGAGAAATCGTAGGCGGTGAATTTCACCATGGCCGGCTGCCCCGGCCGCAGGAAGGCGATATCCCGCGGCAGGACCCGCGCTTCGAGCAGCAATGTGTCCTCCAGCGGCACGATTTCGATCATGTCCTTGCCCGGCTGCACGACGCCGCCCACGGTATTGACCAGCAGGCGCTTGACCGTGCCCTTGACCGGCGAGCGGATCGACGACTGCTTGACGCGGTCGGACAGCGCGACGCTGCCCTCGGCCAGGCTGTTGAGCTTGGCGGTCGTTTCGGACAATTCCTTGCTCGCGTCGTTGCGGAAGGTCAGCTCGACCTCCTCGATCTTGCGCTGCGCCTCGTTGATCGCCGCCTGGACTCGCGAAATCTGCGCCGACGCCATGTCGCGCTCGCCGCGATAACGCGACACATCGCGCTCCAGGCGCAGGATTTCAACTTCGGAAACGGCGCCCGAATTGATCAGCGGCTTGGTCACCGCCAGTTCCCGCGAAGTCAGCTCGTAGCCCTGCGATGCCTGCGCCCGCCTGGCCTGCGCCTCGTTGAGTTCCTGATGGCGCTGGGCAAGCTGCTGGCGGGCGATGGACACCGCGGCATTCATTTCGTCGGTCTTCGCCTCGTAGTACTGGCGTTCCTGGGCAACAATCTCCGGCGCGACCTTGGCCACCTCGGCCGGCGGCACGAAGGCCTTGCCGTCGGCAATCGCCTTCAGGCGGGCCGCCTTGGCGACCAGGCCCAGGTATTGCGCCTGGTTTTCCTTGACCGAGGACACGAAGCGCGTCTCGTCGATCTTGATCAGCAACTGGTTCTGCTGGACGACCTCGCCCTCCTTGACCAGGATTTCCGAAACCAGGCCGCCGTCTATGCTTTGCAGCACCTGGATTTGCCGCGACGGAATGACCTTGCCGTCGCCGCGCGTCACCTCGTCGAGCTGGGCAAACGCCGCCCACAGCAGGAAGACCGCGAAGACGATGCCGATCGAGCGCAACAGCACGCGCGCCCGCAAGGGTTCCTGGCGCAGGATGGCGAGGTCGGCGTCGGTGGCGAAATCGACAACCTCGATTTCCTCGCGATTTGGCAAACGGCCAAGGACTTTCTCGACATGCGGCGCGCCGCGCTGGGCGGTCTTTTCCAGCCAGGCGTGAATGGCGCCGGCGATCGCTTTCAGGCGGCTCATGCAGCCCTCCCCACCCGCCCGCTTTGCAGGGCCTGGATGACCTGGTCGCGCGGCCCGTCGGCGACGATCTTGCCGTCGTCGACGACGATGACGCGGGTCGCCAGATCGAGCAGGCTGTTGCGATGGGTCACGATCAGCACGGTCTTGTGGGCGGCCATCTTGCGCAGCCGCTCCTTGAATTGCTGCTCGGAGGAAAAGTCCATCGCGCTGGTCGGTTCGTCGAGCAGCAGGATGGGCGGGTCCATCAGGAAGGCGCGGGCGATGGCGACGCCCTGGCGCTGGCCGCCGGACAACGAATCGCCGCGCTCGCCGATCATCATGTCGAAGCCGTCGGGGTGCCGATTGACGAACTCGGTCAGCCCGCCCGCCTCGGCTGCCGCGACGATGGCGGCATCGTCGGCATAGGGCGCGCCGATGGCGATGTTCTCGCGCAAGGTACCGTAAAACAAAGTCATATCCTGCGCCACATAACCGATATTGCGCCGCAAGTCGGCCGGATCGAGCTGGCGCAGATCGACGCCGTCGATGCTGACCGCCCCCCCCGTCGGCAGATAGAGGCCGAGCAGCAGCTTCTGCAAGGTCGTCTTGCCGGACCCGACGCGGCCGATGACCACCACCTTCTCGCCGGCGCTGATCTTGCAGTTCAGCCCCTTCAAGGCAGCAACCTGGGAATTGGGGTAGTTGAACTGGACATCGCGGAATTCGATATCGCCGCGCAATTCCGGGCGATGGACAAAATTGGCTTCGCTCGGCCGCTCGATCGGGTTGTTCATGATCTGTTCGAGCGAAGCCAGCGCCACCTTGGCGTTGTGATACTGCATCAGCAGGCCGACCATCTGGCCGAGCGGCGCCACCGCGCGCGAAGTCAGCATGGTGCAGGCGATCAGGCCGCCCATGCTGAGCTTGCCGTCGGCGATCAGGTAGACGCCGGCGATGATCACCACCACATTGACCATCTGCTGGATTTCCGCCGCACCGTTGGTCGCCGCCGCCGACAGGAAACGCATCTGGTTGTTGATGCGGGCGACGAAGGAAACCGTCTTCTCCCACTTCGACTGCATGACGCCCTCGGCGCCCTGGGTCTTGATCGTCTCCAGCGCGGTCAGGCTTTCGATCAGCGTCGCATTGCGCTGCGCCGACGCCCGGTAGGTCGTTTCCGACAGGGCGTGCATCTTGTGCTGCAGCACATAGGCGTAAATGACCACGACGATCAGCGCCAGCAGCACCGGCACGACCAATTGCCAGGCGATGAGGCTGATGACCAGCACGAAAATGAGGGCAAAAGGCAGGTCGATGAAGGCGGTCACCGATGCCGACGTGATGAAGTCGCGCACCGACTCGAAGGAGCGAAGATTGGACGAAAACGCTCCCACTGCCGCCGGCCGCGCTTCCATGCGCACGCCGAGCACGCGCTCCATGATCCGCGCCGACAACTGCATGTCGATCCGTGCACTGGCCAGATCGAGGAAATAG
This sequence comes from Azonexus sp., assembly GCA_035298985.1. GTDB lineage: Bacteria > Pseudomonadota > Gammaproteobacteria > Burkholderiales > Rhodocyclaceae > Azonexus. Next base: position 4,436 of record DATGXM010000250.1, read on the forward strand.
CCGCGCAGCAGGCGCAAGGCCATGTCCACGCCGATCACCAGGATCACCCCCAGAGCCAGCACCCACAGGGTTTCCATGGCCCGGTTCGGCACCACCCGGTCATACACGTTCATCGAGAACAGCGGCATGACCAGTGCCAGCAGGTTGATGAGCAGCGCCGCGCCCAGCACGTCGCGATAGACAGGCCACTGATCGGCCAGGGTGCCCCAGAACCAGTGGCGCAGCTTGATATCGCCGACCTGCGGCGTGCGGCTGTCGAAGCGGAAATGCGGCCGGGCGAAAATGGCGATGCCCATGTAACGGGCGGCCAGGGCCTCGCGCGTCATCTGTACCGTGCCCTGCCCGGTTTCCGGGAACAGCAGGCGGGCGTTCTGCCCCGACTCGTCCCAGCCGAGCAGCACGCAAGCTTCCTCACCGGCCAG
>DATGXM010000251.1:0-1515 GCA_035298985.1 Azonexus sp.
CCGGGGGCCGGGCCATCAGCATCGAGGAGAAGCCGGTCGAGCCGCGCTCGCACTGGGCGGTCACCGGCCTGTACTGCTACGACAACCGGGTCGTCGACATCGCCGCCCAGGTCAAGCCGTCGGCGCGCGGCGAGCTGGAAATCACCTCGGTCAACCAGGCCTATCTGGATCTCGGCCTGCTGGGGGTCGAGCAGATGGGCCGCGGCTTCTGCTGGTTCGACACCGGCACCCATGAGTCCATGCTGGACGCCGCCGAGTTCGTGCGCACGGTCCAGCAGCGCCAGGGCCTGCGCATCGCCTGTCCCGAGGAAATTTCCTATGCGGCCGGCTGGATCGACGACGAGCAGCTGCTGCGGCTGGGGCATGCCCTGGAAAAGAACGATTACGGCCGTTACCTGATCGAGCTGATCCGCTAGGGTGTGTGCCGATCATCATTCGCGACACCGGGCGGGAGACCTTGATGGGCATCGCACTTTACCTTGAACGGCTGGCCGAGCTGATGCGGCAGCTGGCGGCGTCTCCGTCGACCGAGAAGATCGAACTGGCGGCCCGCCTCATCACCCAGGCCTTCAAGGCGGGACGGCCGCTGCTGGTGTGCGGCAACGGCGGGTCCGCCGCCGACGCCCAGCACATCGCCGGCGAACTGGTCGGCCGCTTCCTCAAGGAGCGCCAGGCCCTGCCCTGCATCTGCCTGGCCGCCGACATGGCGGTGATGACCGCCCTGGGCAACGACTACGGCTATGACCAGGTGTTCGCCCGCCAGGTCGAAGCCTATGGCGTGGCCGGCGGCATCCTGCTGGGGATCAGCACCTCGGGCAATTCCGCCAACGTGGTGGCGGCCTTCGAGAAGGCGCGCAGCCTGGGCATGACCACCATCGCCCTGACCGGTGCCGGCGGCGGCGCCCTGGCCGCGCTGGCCGACGTCCTGATCGACGTGCCGTCGCGTCATACGCCGGACATCCAGCAGGCGCATCTGGCGCTGTATCATTTCCTGTGCGAGCGCATCGAAGTGCTGTGCCTGGGATAGGTTGGAATAATTTCGGCCGTCTTTTGATGACACTGAGAAAGAACCGGCGCTCATCGACAATCCTCGTATCCTCCATTGTCTTCCCTGGTGAGCGCGCCGCATAAAAGATGACCCGATTGTCGAAAAAAACCGGCCGCGGTGTCAGCCGGTTTTCGCCCGATTGCCCTGGGCGGCGCCATGGCTGGCCTTGACAGGCTTTCGCCTGGAAGGCTATTAGCTCCCGCTTGTTCCCCGGTTCTGGTTCTTTCTGGATGATGGAGTTCGGAAGTCGCCGCTTCGCGACCGTGGATGAGGCCGAACGGGAGGCACTTGGCCTGCTCAACGGCTATCATCTCGAAGAGGCCGAAGGGCTGGCGCGCGCCATCCTGGCAACCGACCGGACACGCCCCGTCGCCGCCGCGGTGCTCGGCATCGCGCTGTACCGCAACGGCCGGCCGGTCGAAGCGCTGGTGCCGCTGGCGCGGGCTGCCGCGCTGGCACCCTCCATC
>DATGXM010000252.1:0-2810 GCA_035298985.1 Azonexus sp.
ACGATGCGCTGGTCGCCGTGCATGGCACGCTGAAAACCCTGGCCGTCGCGCTGATGAAGATCGCCAACGACGTGCGCTGGCTGGCGTCCGGCCCGCGTTCCGGGCTGGGCGAACTGAGCATCCCGGAAAACGAGCCGGGCAGCTCGATCATGCCGGGCAAGGTCAATCCGACCCAGTGCGAAGCGCTGACCATGCTCTGCTGCCAGGTCATCGGCAATGACGTGGCCATAACCCTGGGTGGCGCTTCCGGCAATTTCGAACTGAACGTCTTCAAGCCGCTGATCGCCCACAACGTCCTGCAAAGCATCCGCCTGCTCGGCGACGGCATGCGCAGTTTCGACCGCCATTGCGCCCGCGGCATCGAGGCGCAGCCAGCGCGCATCGCCGAAAACCTGGAACGCTCGCTGATGCTGGTCACCGCGCTGGTGCCGCATATCGGCTACCAGCGGGCGGCCGAGGTGGCGAAGCGGGCGCACAGCGACAACGGCACGCTGCGCGAGGCCGCCGTCGCCCTCGGCTACGCGACCGAGGCAGAACTCGCGCGCTGGCTGGACCCGGCGGCCATGCTCGGCGAACGCCGCCCCGGCGCGTGACGGGCCATTCCCGCAAACGGGCTGAACCACTCGCCACCGATGGACTCTGATCTCGTGGACAGGGCGCCATGCCCGTCGAAAAAGGACAGAACAAGGAGATCGCCATGAACCGCTCGCCCCTCGACATGCCCGGCCTGTTTGCCCAACTCGGCCAGGCCGACGATGCGCAGGCCATAGACTGCTTCATCGCCGCCCACAGCCCGCTGCCCGGCGCCACCCAATTGCACGAAGCCGCTTTCTGGAGCGCCGCACAGGCCACTTTCCTGCGCGAGGCGATCCTCGACGATGCAGAATGGGCGGAGATCGTCGATAACCTGAACGTCGAGCTGCACCTGCGCCATTAGCCGCCGCGCCAGGCCGGGCGCCGAAAGAACATCTGCCCCCACGCCTGTGGGATAATCGGCGTCCTTTCGCAGCACAAGCGCAGCAGGCATGGCCAAAGATTCACCGATTCAATTCAAGGGCACCGCGCTCAAGATCATCCAGGCGCAGGTGCGCACCACCGAAGTCGCCGTTTTGCATGCCGCGCTGGCCGAATTGACCGGCAACAGTCCGGACTTTTTCGAAAACGACCTCGCGGTACTGGATTTCAGCGGCGCCGAGAACCTGCCGGCGACGGCGGACTGGGCCGCCATCCGGCAATTGCTGCGCGATTCCGGCCTGCACGCTGCCGCAACGCTGGGCCTGCCGGCCGAACTGGCCGCCGAGGCCGAGCTGGCCGGGCTGCCGGCGATCAGCGCCGACGCCCTGAGCCGCCCGACGCGTGCCAAGGCGACCGAGCCTGCCCCCCAACCCGCGCCTGAACCGGCTCCGGCCCCTGCACCGCCGCCTGCTGCCGCCCCGGTGCAGCAGGTCGCTCCCCCGCCCACGCCGCAGGCCGCCCCGCGCACCGTCACCCTCGACAAGCCGCTGCGCTCCGGCCAGCGCTTCTACGCCAAGGACAGCGACCTGATCGTCACCGCCATGGTCAGCGCCGGCGCCGAAGTGATCGCCGACGGCAACATCCACGTCTATGCCCCGCTGCGCGGCCGCGCGCTGGCCGGCGCCAGCGGCGACCGCAACGCCCGCATCTTCACGACCAGCCTGGAGGCCGAACTGGTCTCCGTGGCCGGCCTATACCGCACATTCGAAGCCGGCGTGCCGGCCGACCTCGCCCGCCAGCCGGCCACCGTCAGCCTGGTCGAGGACGGCGGCGAGGGACGCCTGACCGTCGCGCCCCTGGCACTCAGGTAAAATTATCCCAATCCAATAACTTTCCAGCGAGAAATCCAACGTGACCCGAATCATCGTCGTGACTTCCGGCAAGGGCGGGGTCGGCAAGACCACCACCAGCGCCAGCTTTTCCACCGGCCTCGCGCAGCGCGGCTTCAAGACGGCCGTCATCGACTTCGACGTCGGCCTGCGCAACCTCGATTTGATCATGGGTTGCGAACGCCGCGTCGTTTACGACCTGATCAACGTCATCAACGGCGAAGCGACGCTGACCCAGGCGCTGATCAAGGACAAGCACTGCGACAACCTGTTCGTGCTGCCTGCCTCGCAGACGCGCGACAAGGACGCGCTGACCGAGGAAGGCGTCGAGAAGGTGATCAAGGAACTGACCCACCAGGGCTTCGACTACATCGTCTGCGACTCGCCGGCCGGCATCGAATCGGGCGCCGTGATGGCGCTGACCTTCGCCGACGAGGCGCTGGTCGTCACCAACCCGGAAGTTTCCTCGGTGCGCGACTCCGACCGCATCCTCGGCATCCTGCAGGCCAAGTCGCGGCGCGCCATCGAAGGCCGCGAGCCGGTCAAGGAACACCTGCTCATCACCCGCTACAACCCGACCCGCGTCGAGGCCGGCGAAATGCTGTCGTACAAGGACATCCAGGAAATCCTGCGGGTGCCCATCATCGGCGTCATCCCGGAATCGGAGGAAGTGCTGCAGGCCTCCAACCAAGGCTCGCCAGTCATCCACCAGAAGGAAACCGACGCCGCCGAGGCCTACCACGACGTGATCAGCCGCTTCCTCGGCGAAGACAAGCCGCTGCGCTTCGTCGACTACGTCAAGCCCGGCATCCTCAAGCGCCTGTTCGGAGGCAAGTAAAATGTCCTGGCTCCAAAAACTGTTCGGCAATCAGCCGAAAACAGCGCAGGTAGCCAAGGAGCGCCTGCAACTCATCATCGCCCACGAACGCGACAACGGCGGCAACGTCAACTTCCTGCCCGACCTGC
>DATGXM010000253.1:0-6345 GCA_035298985.1 Azonexus sp.
GCTCGCGCGAACTGGAAGCCAGCGGCCTGCCGGCCCCCGACCTCGCCGCCCTGCGCCGGCTGTCCGCCATCCGCGGCATCGCCGCGTCGCGCATGCCGGAAGACAGCCTGCTCGTCTATCAGCCGCCCAGCAGCAAGCCGCTGGTCTTCTCGCTGATCCGCAACAGCGCCCACACCAATGTCGCCGAAATCTTCAGCGAGGCCGACCGCCGCCTGCCCGAGGAAGACTCCTTGCTGACCATGACCGGCATCGTCGGCGCCTATCCGAACGCGATTTTCGCCATCAACCGGGAAAACGCCGGCCAGTTCGCCGACGCCGTCGCCGCCCTGCGTAGCGAAGCCGATCTCGCTCGGCTGACCGACGCTTACGGCATCCGCCGCACCGACCCGCGCTTCTGGCCGACCAGCGACGCCATCCACGATTACTCACGGGCCAGCCGGCCGATCGAATTCGGCATCCTCGACTACAGCCGGCTGGAGAACCACTAGGGATTGAGGCGCGCAAGCCGATCGCGGCTGGTAAAATCCTGTTTTTGTATTTTCTGGATTACCGATGAAACGCACCCGCTTTGGTTCGCGCGACCGACTTTCCCGCGAAGCGGCTGAACTGCAACGCCTGGCCACCGGCCTGTCCGAATCCGGCGGCAAGCTGGAGGACAGCTACTGGGAAACGCAGCTGGCCGAAGTGGTGGACGGCCTGCTCAAGAACGGTGCCGAAGACGACATCAACACCGCGCTCGACCGGCTGTTCGAAGCCAACCCGCGCGCCCACGACGAACTGGCCGACATGGTCGAGTCGCGTGCCGAAACGCACCGCGTCGGCGCCCACGGCCAGGAATTCGACATCCAGCTCTTCGCCGCGCCGGTCCTCGCCTGGTCGCGCTTCTCCATCCCCGCCTGCCCGCTGCCCAAGAGCACCCTGCAGGCGCTGACCGTGCAACTCGGCGCCCATGTCTTCGGCGGCGACGCCAAACTGGCGCTGGCCGACTTCCTGTTCAGCCCGGACCAGTTGCCGCGCAGCTTCTGCGATACCTGGCAGCTGACCAAGCAGCTCGGCGAAGCGGCGCTCGCCGGTGGCCACCTCGGCATCGACACGAACGGCATGCCGGAAACCAACCGCTTCCTGTCCGACGTACGCTATCTGGTCGGCACCATCGCCATTCCGCGCGGCAAGCCGCTGTTCCGCTGGAACGAGGCCGACGGCAACAAGGACAACGCGCTGAAGGAATGGCTCAAGCAGGGCAGCCCCAACCTCGAACCGCTGCTCACCGGCTGCGCCTGGCAGCCGCTGCTGCCGGACGCCTACCACGCCGCCTGCCGCAATGCCGACAAGCTGTCGCGCCCCTACTCGGTCAAGGCCTCGGTCGCCTTCCTGCAGACCATGCTCGGCCTGATGCCGGCCGACATCCGCGCCGTCGTCGGCCCCTGCTACGACCGCCGGATGGAGGAATACCGCGTCAGCCTCGGCCCGAAGACCGGCGACGAGGTCTATCACGGCATCGTCTGGCCGCTGCTCGGCGCCGAAGACGAAGCCACCGACGCGGCCGGCGAAATCGAGACCGTGCTGCGCGAAACCGGCGTCAAGGAAGTGCTCTTCCTCGACCACCATTTCCCGATGGAATTCTGCGACGACTGCGGCGCCCCGCTCTTCCCCAACCGCGAAGGCGAGCTGGTGCACACCGAAATGCCGGAGCAGCCGGCGACCGGGTCGCAGATCCTGCACTGATGAAAGCTATACCGTCATTCCCGCGCAGGCGGGAATCCAGAAATGCCGACCTACTGGATTCCCGCCTGCACGGGAATGACTGCCAAAAACCATGAGCCTATCCACCAACGCCGACTGGCTGGCGCGCAGCCAGGCTGCCGTCTGGCACCCCTGCACCCAGATGCAGCACCACGCCCAGCACGGTTCGCCGGCCTACCTGCCGCTGGTCCCCATCGCCCGCGGCGAAGGGGCCTGGCTGCACGACTTCGACGGCAAGCGCTACCTCGATGGCATCAGCTCGTGGTGGACCAACCTGTTCGGCCACGCCAACCCGCGCATCAACGCCGCGCTGAAGGCGCAGCTGGAAACGCTGGAACACGTGATGCTGGCTGGCTTCACGCACCAGCCGGTGGTCGAGCTGTCGGAACGCCTGTCGGCCCTGACCGGCGGCGCCCTCGGCCATGCCTTCTACGCCTCCGACGGTGCCTCGGCGACCGAGATCGCGCTGAAGATGAGCTTCCACTACTGGCGCAACGTCGGCCGCCCGGAGAAGGCGGAATTTCTGTGCCTCGCCGGCAGTTATCACGGCGAAACGGTCGGCGCCCTGGCCGTCACCGATGTCGCCATCTTCAAGGATGCCTACGCGCCGCTGGTCCGCCCCGCGACGGTAATCCCGTCGCCCGATTTCCGCCAGGCCGAAGCCGGCGAAACGCCGGCCGACGTCGCCCGCCGTGCCGCTGCGGCGCTCGAAGCCCATCTGGAAGCTCATGGCGAACGCATCGCCGCGCTGATCGTCGAGCCGCTGGTGCAAGGTGCCGCCGGCATGGCGATGTACGACCCGGAATACCTGCGCCGCGCCCGCCAGTTGTGCGACCGCTACGAAGTGCACCTGATCTGCGACGAAATCGCCGTCGGCTGCGGCCGCACCGGCAGCTTCTTCGCCCACGAGCAGGCTGACATTGACGGCAACCCCATTCGCCCCGACCTGATGTGCCTGTCGAAAGGCATCTCCGGCGGCTACCTGCCGCTCTCCATCGTCCTGTGCAGCGACACCATCTACGCCGCCTTCCTCGACGATTCGGTGGCCCGCGCCTTCCTGCATTCGCACAGCTACACCGGCAACCCGCTGGCTTGCCGCGCGGCGCTGGCGACGCTGGACATCTTCGAGCAGGACGCCGTGATCGCCGCCAATCACGCCAAGGCGCAGCGCATCGGCCAAGCCCTCGCCCCACTGGCCGACCATCCGCAAGTCCGCCACCTGCGCCAGCGCGGCATGATTGCCGCCTTCGACGTCGCCACCGCCGACCCGCACTTCTCGCGCCAGTTCTACCGCGCCGCCCTCGACCACGAAGCGCTGATCCGGCCGATCGGCAACACGGTTTACCTGATGCCGCCATATATCGTCAGCGACGCCGAGATCGACCACCTGGGCCAGGCCATCAGCGGCGCGCTCGCCGCATCCTTGTGAGGCGATGACCCAGCCAGCCGCCGATTTGTGGAGCAAGCTGCGTGCCGAAGTGGCCATCCTGGCCACGATCAACCGCAGCGACCGGCGCTGGCCGATGCCCCTCGCCGCCGCGCTGTCGTCCGGCCTGCCACTGCTGGTCGGCGCCTGGTTCGGGCATCTCGATTACGGACTGGTTTCGTCGCTCGGTGGCCTGGTCTTTCTCTACCTCCTCGAAACGCCCATGTACCACCGCATGGTCGCCCTGCTCGCCTGCGCCTTTGCGATGGTCGCCAGCTATGCCATCGGCGTCTTCAGCCAGCTTTACGCACCGGCTTCGGCGCCGGCGCTGACCGTCACCGCCATCGTGGTGACCATGGCCTGCCGCTACTATAACATGCCGCCACCGGGCAGCTTCTTTTTCGTGTTGGCCGCGTCGGTCGGCGCACACACGCCGGGCGGCATCCTGGAAGTGCCGCTCAAGGTCGGCCTGCTCGCCATGGGCTGCCTGCTCGCCAGCCTGATCGCCTTCATCTACAGCCTGCTCACGCTGCGCCACCAGGCCCCCAAGCCCATTCCCGCCATCCCCAAACCGACCTTCGATTTCGTCGTCTTCGACTCGGTGATCATCGGCGTTTTCGTCGGCCTGGCGCTGACCCTCGCCCAGATCCTGCAACTCGCCCAACCGTACTGGGTACCGATCAGCTGCCTGGCGGTGATCCAGGGCATGACGCTGCGCGCCGTGTGGACCAAGCAGATCCACCGCATCGTCGGCACCGGCATCGGCTTGCTGCTGGCCTGGGGCGTCTTGCTGCTGCCGCTGACGCCATGGACCTTGCCGCTAGTGATGATCGCCCTCGCCTTCTGCGTCGAAATGCTGATCGTCCGCCACTATGCACTGGCCGCCATCTTCATCACCCCGCTGACCATCCTGCTGGTCGAAGCCGCCACCCTCGGCCAGACCGCCCCCGCCACACTGATCCACGGCCGTTTCTGGGATACCGTGCTCGGCTGCCTGGTGGGCCTGCTCGGCGGCATCTGCCTGCACAGCCCGCGTTTCCGCGCCGCCCTCGGCCCGTTCGTCCGCCGCCTGATGCCATCCGGCCTGATCGCCGTCACGCCGTCGTCCTGATCGCCACTTCCGGCTTGCACCCTCCCGGGTTTTGTATTACCGTTAATACATCAACAAATCCAGGGCCAGGCCATGACTACCACCGTCCGCATCCCCCTGCGCCTGGAACAGGCGCTGGCACGCTATTGCGTGGAAACCCGACGCAGCAAATCGGAAGTCATCATCGAACTGCTGGAGCAGCGTTTTGCTGCCGCCCAACCGGAAAAGACCGCTTACGAGATCGCCTGCGAAACCGGGTTCATCGGTTCGCTGACGGCCGCGGAAGACTTGGCGAGCCATGCCAAGAGCCGGGTCAAGGACGCCATCGCCCGCAAGCACGGGCGCGCATGAACCTGCTGCTCGTCGATACCGGCCCACTCGTCGCCTTGGCCTGCCAGCGGGACAACGCACATGAGCGGTGCACGGATTTCCTGAAGGCTTATCGCGGGCGCCTGCTCACCACCTGGGCGGTGCTCACCGAATTTTCCCACCTCGCCCCCGGTGTGGCCGCCACCTTGCCGCTTTACCAGTGGATCGAACGCGGCGGACTGGAAATTTTCTCGCTCGGCCGCGACGAGCTGGTCGGCGCCATCGACTGGATCACCCGCTACGCCGACCGCCCGATGGACCTGGCTGATGCCTCGCTCGTCATCGCGGCCTTGAAAACCGGCTGCACCAATATCTGGACGCTGGACCGAGCCGATTTCGAAACCTACCGCCTGCCCGGACGCAAGCATTTCAAGCTGGTGTAACCCATGACCCCAGAGGATCGCCTGACCGCCGAACTGGTCGCGCAGCTGCAAGAACTTGCTGCCGCCGGCCTGACCCGCCGCCGCCGCGTGCTCGACTCCCCGGCCGGGCGCCTGGCCACCGTCGATGGCAAGCAAGTGCTCAATTTCGCCAGCAACGACTATCTCGGCCTGGCCGGCAATGCCGCCATCGCCGCCGCGATGGCGGCGGGGGCAACGCAATGGGGGGCCGGCAGCGGCGCTTCGCACCTGGTCAGCGGCCACCTGACGCCGCACGACCGGCTGGAAAACGAAATCGCCGCCTTCACCGGCTTTTCGCGCGCCCTGACCTTTTCCACCGGCTACCTGGCGAACCTGGCGGTCACGCCCACCCTGGCCGGGCGCGGCGACGCGGTGTTCGCCGACAAGCTGAACCACGCCTCGCTGATCGACGCCATGCAGCTGGCCAAGGCCAACGGCGCTGATGTCCAGCGTTACCCGCACAACGATGTCGCCGCGCTGGAGCGCCTGCTGGCGGCCAGCACCGCGGCACGCAAGGTCATCGTCACCGACGCCGTGTTCAGCATGGACGGCGACCTCGCCCCGCTGCCGCTGATCTTTGCGCTGGCCGAACGCTACGACGCCTGGCTGGTCATCGACGATGCGCACGGCTTCGGCGTGCTCGGCCCGCACGGCGAAGGCAGCCTGGCCCACTTCAACGTGCCGGCGTCCGAACGCATCCTGCTCATGGGCACGCTGGGCAAGGCGGCCGGTGTCGGCGGCGCCTTCGTCGCCGGCTCGGCCACCGCCATCGAATACCTGCTGCAGAAAGGCCGCAGCTATATCTTCACCACTGCCGCCCCGCCAGCTATCGCCTGCGCCCTGTCGAAAAGTCTCGAAATCATCTGCCACGGCGACAGCCTGCGCGCAAACCTGATGGCCCGCATCGGCCAACTGCGCGACGGCCTCGCCGGCCGCTCGCTGCTGCCGTCGCCCACCGCCATCCAGCCCTACATCGTCGGCGACAACGAAGCGTCCGTGGCGCTCGCCAAAGCCCTGTGGGAGCGCGGCCTGTGGGTACCCGCCATCCGCCCGCCGACGGTACCCAAAGGCACGGCCCGACTGCGTATTTCGGTCTCGGCAGCACACACTGCCGACGACATCCACCAACTGATCACCGCCCTGAAAGAACTCGCATGAGCGCTCCCTTCGCCCAACCGTTTGTTTTCCTGCCCGGCTGGTGCGTCGGCCGCACGCCGGTCAAGGCCGCCGTCGACGCGCTGGGCGGCCAAATCATCGACCTGCCCGGCTATGGCGACGAGCCGTTGATCACCGATTTCGACGCCGCGGTCGACGCC
>DATGXM010000254.1:0-1540 GCA_035298985.1 Azonexus sp.
CCCCCGCCGAATACCTTGGCTTCGAGGCGGTTGCGCCGGGCGCCGAGCTTGAGCAGATGGTTGATCAGGACTTCCATGGCGTAGGTGCCGTAGCGCGCTGAGGTGGCGATGACATCGCGCCCCCCGTCGTCGGGCAGCATGAAATGGTTCATGCCGCCGATGCCCGAGTCGCAGTCGCGGATGCAGGCGGCGACGCACGAGCCGAGAACGGTGACGAGCAGGGCATCCTGATCGGAAACGTAATACTCGCCGGGCAGTATCTTGGCCGCTTCGAGCCCGAACTTGCGGTCGAAGTAACGGTTATTGGACAGGCTTTCGTCGTAGGCGTGGTGCACGAGCCCTTTTCCCTATCGCGCCTTGGCCAGGGCATAGACCGTCTTGCCCAGTGACTTGAAGAGGTCGGCGGCGTGCAGGAAGCTTTCCGAGTGTCCGGCGAACATCAGGCCGTCCGGCTGCATCATCGGCGCGAAGCGGGACAGTATCTTGTATTGCGTCGGCTTGTCGAAATAGATCATGACGTTTCGGCAAAAGATGACGTCGAGCGGGCCTTTCACCGCGTAAGCCGCGTCGAGCAGGTTGATGCGCTGGAACTGGATCATGTTCTTCAGTTCGGGGCGGACCGAGACATAGCCCTCCTGGGCACCGGTGCCGCGCAGAAAAAAACGGCGCAAGCGTTCGGGCGAGAGCTTCTCGACCCGATCCGCCGAATAGACCCCTTTCTGCGCCGCGGCCAGCACATTGGTATCGAGGTCGGAGGCGATGATCGATACCTGCGAGCAATTGCTGCCCAGGGTTTCGGCCACCGTCATCGCGATCGAGTAAGGCTCTTCGCCGGTCGACGCGGCGGAACACCAGACCCGGATTGGGCGGCGGCTACCCAGCTTTTGCAGGTGCTCGGCAAAGATCGGGAAATGGTGCGGCTCGCGGAAGAAGGAGGTCAGATTGGTGGTCAGCGAATTGACGAAACGCTCCCACTCATCGCCGCCGTTCTTTTCTAGGGCATCGAGATATTCGGCGAAGGATTGCTTGCCGGTCGCGCGCAGACGGCGCGCCAGGCGGGAGTAGACCATGTCCTGCTTGACCGGCGACAGCGATATCCCGGCATGTTTGTAGATCAACTGGCGCACCCGCTCGAAATCGGCCGTCGAGAAGGCGAACTCCCGGATGACGGAGTCGCGCGGCGGCGGGACCAGTGGCGAAGACAGCCGGGATGGCTGGGGTGGCGGAACAGGTTTGCGCAGATCACTCATAATCAGAATTCTTCCCACTCATCGTCCAGGCTGTTCGGCAGTGCCGGTGCAGCCCTGGTGTTGTTGCGTTCGGCGCTCGGCCGGACCGGCCGCGTGGCCGTCCGGATGGCGGCCCGTCTTCCCGGCTGCGGCGCCGGCCGCTCGTCGTTCAGGTGGAAGTTTGCCACCGCCTGGGCCAGCGTGTGCGCCTGTTCTTCCAGGCTCTCCGCCGCAGCCGCCGCCTGTTCGACCAGCGCGGCGTTCTGCTGGGTCGCCTCGTCCATCTGGCTGACCGCCTGGCTGACCTGTTC
>DATGXM010000255.1:0-7710 GCA_035298985.1 Azonexus sp.
TCGTTGGTTCCCTGCTGCCAGGAAACGTCAAGGCCGCTGTCGGTCAGGCTGTCGTGCAGGCTGTGCCAGCGATCTTCCGGCCAGCGCTTGAGCGGGAATTTCTTGCCGATCAGGTGATTCAGTCCGATATCGTGACAAATTGGGTTGGTCGGGGTGTAGCCGAGAATCTGCGGCTGTCCCTCGTAGTGGGCGCCGAGCATTTCATAGAGGATGGCCGACCAGGACTTGCCCTTGCGGCGCTTGGCGGTGGGGTTGGTGGTAAAGCTCAGCGCCTCGTCGGAGTGGTCATAGGACTGGGCGCGGTGGGTGGTCGGGTCGAGGCGGAAGCCATAGCGGCGCCAGGCCGGCACGCGGTCGGCGACGGCGCAGATTCCCGGCTCCTTCTCGAAATTGATGACGATATCGAACCATTCCGAGAGCAGCAGATGCGGGGTGAATGGATTGATGACCAGAATCCGGTCAATGTAGGGGTTGTTGTGCAGTAACGGTACGCCGGCTTTGTCGACGACCCAGGTGACCTCGTATTCGGTCGGCGGGAACAGGTGCAGGACTACCGTCGTGCGCAGGATGTCGCCCAGGCTGACGACGCCGCTGGTATCCGGGTCCAGTGTCTCGCCGTAGCCGGGCTTGAGGATCAGGACGCGTTTTCTCGGGCCACGCGGCGGAAAGGCGGTAGGATCGGAAACGGGTACGGTCATGAGCTTGTGCGGCAATCTGGGTGAAGAAACGGCCAGATCCTTTCCGGGTTGTCGATCTGGGCCAGCAGCGTTTTCGGTAGGCGGATATTACGCATTTGCACCGAAGTGTGGGCGACACCTTTGTCGTAATAGCTCTGGAAACGGTCGTTCTTGATCTTCGTGTCGCAACCGATACAGCGGCCGTAGTGCGAGCAGGGGCGATATTCTTCAAGGGCGGCCATCGAGAAGCCGGGGTCGAGCAGGTGGCCGATCGGGGCAAACATATCGTCGGCAAACAGGGCGCTGCCGCATTCGGCAAATGCGAATTCGCGCTTGGCCAGCTCGGCAAACTGCTGTTTCGGACCGCCGCGTTCCCAGCTCTGGTAGAGGTAGAAGTGGCAGCCCCAGACGAAACCCAGGGGGTCGAGCAGCAACTCGGTCGTCCGGCATTCGCAGCTCAGGGTTTTTTCGGCAAAGCCGCGGGCAAGCAGATCGGTCGAGTAGGGATAGAGATAATGGCCGTACAGCGCATTGTCGTGGACGCCAAGAAACTCCTTGGTTTCAAAGGGAACGCGGTCGCGGTAGATGGACTCCATCTCGGCGGTCACCCGATTTTCGGGGTGGGCCACCATATAGATACCGACATCGCTTTCGGCCTTGACCGGAGACACCCGGAAGCCAAGGTCGCCGAGTGCCGCGCAGCGGTCGACCAGTTCGGCAAAGCCGCGATCCTTCCAGGCACGGTTCATTTCCTCGGCGTGGTAGCTGACCCGGATCGAGGGGTAGGGAGCGTCCCGCTGCAGTTTCTTGATCTGGCCTCGCAGGTTGCGGACGAAATGCTCCGGCTGCATGGCGAAATTGGTCAATAGGTCGAAGTAGTGCGGGGTCTGCTCGAGCAGCAGGCCCAGTCCCTGACCTTTCCAGTACAGCATGGGCTCGCCGCCCTGGAGCGTGATCGGAAGTCCGGGGCTGAACGGGATGCGGGCCAGGCCGGCCGCCCACAGTTCGGGACTCATCGACTTGATGTCGGTCGAGTGGATGGGAAAGAGGCTCGCCCGCCGCCCGGCCTGCTGTGGGTCGTTGATGCAGTAGCTGCAGTTGAGGTTGCAATCGAGCGTCAGGAAGAGGCCGATATAGTTCAGCGACTCAGGCAGCGTCAGCAGGGGAAGATTCATGTAGGCGGTCTTGGTTCTATGTTCCGTGATCAACGGCATTTTCCGGAAATTCTGAAGTTTCCGTTAGCGATTGAGGGGGCAGCCAGGAAAGTTTGTATGGGTTGCGCTAACCGGAGTCCGGGCCGGCATATTCCCGCAACAAGGGAACATTGGGCAGTTCTGCTGCCAGCGTCGGGGCCAAGTAGCCAAACCATTGACTGCTGGGCAATCGGTTAGACGGAAATTTCCGGGGTGGCGACGACGCGGTTCTTGCCGGCTTGTTTGGCTTGATACATCGCTTGATCGGCGCGCTTGATGACGCTGGACTGATCGTCGGTCGGCAATAGTTGGGTCACGCCGGCGCTGAAGGTAATCAACATCTTGTCGTTGCCGTGCAGGAAGAACTTGCGGGTCAGTTCGCGCTGCAGTCGGGTCATGGCGGCAACGGCGTCCGGCAGAGGCGTTTCCGGCAGCAGGATGATGAACTCCTCGCCACCGTAGCGCGCCACGGTGTCCTGCGGGCGCAGGGCTTCACGACATACTTTTGCCAGGTGAATCAATGCCTTGTCGCCGACATCGTGCCCCATCGAATCATTGAGTTTTTTGAAATTGTCGATGTCGAGCAGCGCGACGCACAGTTCGGTTTCGTGCCGGGTGGCGCGGGCCGCCTCCTTGGTGAAGATGTCTTCGAGGCCGCGGCGGTTCAGGGCGCCGGTCAATTGGTCATGGCGAACGAGGTCGCTCGTCACCTCCAGCGCCATTTCCAGTTCCTTGATCCGCGCCTCGGACTCGTGGACTTTTTGCTGCGTCAGGCGCAGTTCGTCGCGCGAACGCTGGGCATTGATCTGGATGGTTCTGGTCTCCCGCATCACTTCGCCAAGCACGCCTTCCAGTTCCGAAATATCCTTGGCTGAACTGATTTTTCCAGCGCAGGCTTCGATCTTGTCGTGATAATCGGAGGTCGCCTCGGCAAAATCGGCCAGGTGATCGACGAAACCGGCCAGCATCTGCTTAATCGCCTCCTTGGCCTCAAACAGGCTGGCTTTCAGTTGCGCCTGCTTGAAGACAACCTCCTTCAGACGTCGCTCGGCATCGTCCAGGGCGCGCTGGGACAGCGGCTTGTCGATGATGTCCTTGACCACTTCAATCTGCCCGTGCAACCAATGGTCGTCGAGGATCAAGTCGGAAATATTCCCGACCAGCAGGCGAAGCAAGCTCAACAGGCTGCCCCGCAATTCGGCCTGGTCTTCGACCAGCAGTTCCAGCTTGAAAGCAAAGCGCTTCAGACGGGCCAGGAATTCCTGCATCTGCGCCAGGCTGTTCGCCGTACGGATATCATCGGCCAAGGTTTTTGCATCGCTCGAAAGCTGGGGGCTTTCCAGCAATTGGGTGGCAATCGCCGTTTCGAGCGTGAAGGCAAACAATTCGCGGAGCTGAGGTAGCAAGTCCGCTGCGGTCGTCGGGATGGCTGGTGTGGTCGCTCGTCCCGATGTATCGGGCCCCGCGCTTCCTTCTTCCCCCGTCTTCTCCTGTTCCCGGCCGCTTCCCCAGGACTTGAGCAGACTCTGCAGTCTGGTAAACAGCGTGTCGGGATTGGCGCCGCTGCTGGTCAGTACATGTTCGAGTGACTCGCGTTTGCGTGCTGCTGTCAATCCGGGGTGCTTGGCATCCCATTGGCGCAGCAGATCGCCGATCAGGCCCGACCAGGCCAATTTCTGCGATTCGGCCAGGCCGTCGACAAAATCGACGAGGTGCTTCTGGTATTCCCCCCAATTGGCCGCTTTCACCGCGTCGTCGAGTTGCCTGGCCAAACGCAACTGATCAGGCGACGACTTGGGTAGCGCCGCAGCCAGCGAACGAAGTTGCGATTCTGGAAACGAGGCGCTGACCGGCTTGCTGCCCGCGATCTCGTGATACAGCGTCAGATAATTGTCCGGCGTGGGGGCGATCCGGCGTGCGGCGAGTAGACGCAGCGTTTCACGCGCGATCTCGAATGGATTTGTCGGTGTCGTCATGTCGAAGGGGGCACGATCAAGCTATAATCCCGGCTCGTTGCCGGGCCCCCGTAGCATGAAGGTCGTGCAGTTGATTTGTAATCATCAGGTAGCGGTTCGATTCCGTTCGGGGGCACCAGCAAAATCAAATAGTTAAGCCACTCTTTGGAGTGGCTTTTTTGTTTTTTGCTATCTTTCCAAGAGCTTCGTAAGAAAATCCATCGGTGGCAATTTATATTTCTGTCTTTAGCATCATGATAACCGGGGCAGGTTCAGTAGAGAATGAAATTCAGCGGATACATCGATGCTGTTTCGGTGATCAACGGGGTTTCGGGCTGCAGCAAATCGTGGTGAAGAGCTAGTGCTGGAACAGGCCGAGGCACTGGGCTAAGAATGGGGGCCTGAAGCCATGAAAAAACACAATTGTTCCGACTTCTACGTCCGCTGCGTGAATTGCCTAAGTGAAGCCAGAGTTCGCCCCCCTGCACGATGTGGGGGACGGCTAGTCCAATGGTCAGACGGGTTTAGCTCCGGGCAATCTACTGAATATTGTCGCTATTCATCTTGCCCGGTCTGTGGCCTGGCGTTCTGGCTGGACGATGCTCAACGAACGTCTCGCGTAGCAGTTGATACGCCACGTGACGAAGCAATGGGCGAGGCGATTCTTCTGGCCGCCGGTTGGCTCACCGGCACTCCCGTACCTTTCGATAGCAAGCAGTTGCCAGAGCATGGCGAAGATTTTGTGCAGCCCGCCAATAATATGCAGCTAATGCTGCGTCTCGGTAAGCAAGGCCTGACTCGGGAACGTGAGCTTTATCTACGAATTCATCTGTGGTGGCGCAGCAATCATCCGGATCGGCAGGGTATTGAGTTTGACGACGAGCCGATTTCTGATTCGGCCAGAACGATCAACTTGAATTGGTTATTGAATGAATTTGAATCCCGCCCCAGCGAAGATCGCGATATTGTGATCGAAGCTGAGTTGTTACGCGTGCTTGGGCGGTTTGATGAGGCTCTGGAGCGGATGGAGATGGCTGTGTGCGCGGGTGCGACGCGTGCCTTGGCTCTCCGTGCTCAAACGATGGCCGGAAATCGAAAGGTCTGCATCGTCCGCGAGGATGATTCTGTAGTTATCTATTAGGGCATTCGAAAATGCTCTTTCGCCTTTATTGCTACCGTACCCATCGTCGGCGCCTCGATGCCGCACCATCTGCCAGATGTGGTTGCGGGCATCGAGTTGGAACTGACAGCCGAAGAAGTTGCCGAGCTGGAGGTGCCGTATCGGCCACGTGCAGTGGCCGGGCATGAAAAAACCGTATCACCACCGGCATCCATCACGACGGTCGCGTAGCGATGCCCTTTGTGCAGGGCAAATTCGTCCATCACCAAACGTCGTACGCCGCGCCCTTCGAAATTGCCGAAACGGTGTTGCAAGCGGGCCTTGTCGATCTCTTTGATCGTGTGCCAGTGCAGCCCCGTGAGCTTGGCGACGTGGGCAATGGGTAGCAATTCCGCCAAGGTTTCGACCCAGACGCGCAGGCGTTCGGTCAGGCGAGCGTGGCGGTTCAACCAGCCAATCCGTTCCGTCACCCTCGCCCCGCAGTGATGGCAGTCCATCCGCCGCACAGGAACGTGCAGCCAAACCCGGCGGTCGAGCCAGTCACGCTCGCGCACCCGTCGCCAGGTCCGCTCGTGCACCAGCGTACTGGACTCTCCACAGGCGCCGCACCGGGCATCTCGTGCAGGGTATTCGGATAATTTGATCAGCAGCGAGCCATCGGTCTGCTCGCAACATGACTGTACGACATGGTCTTCCCAGAAGACCAGGCACGACATAGCATCTTGCATGACGGGGTACGTTGAGGTGGGTGTGTTTGGCGACTGCCAATCTACAACCTCTGACCCGTCACCTTCGCGACACAGCCTATTTCTTTCTGAAGATCAAGGCTGCCTTCCCCGGTAAAGCGCGATGAACCAAATTTTTGGGGGCGCAAGTTTATTCGGCAATGCTGCCATGGCCCAAGCGATGTGACAGGGTCTTAGCCGCTTCAAGCATTTTCTTGGCCGCCGGACTGTCCCATTCGACATTGAATTCCCCCATCGAGCCCAGCGACGTAATTGCCGCCACCATGCTGCCCGTGTGATCATAAACGGGGGCACTGAAGCCGTTGATGCCGGGGGTGAGGCTGCCTGTCGCACGCGCAATGCCGTGCGACCGAATCTCGGTCAGGTCTTTTTCCAGTTGGCGGCGAACAATGGTTATCGCCTTTTTGCTGGATTCGGCGATCTGCGCTAGTTCGTCGTCGAGCACCTTTTTTAGATACGGCGAGCGATAAAAGGCGGCG
The DNA here is from genome assembly GCA_035298985.1 of Azonexus sp. Taxonomy (GTDB): domain Bacteria; phylum Pseudomonadota; class Gammaproteobacteria; order Burkholderiales; family Rhodocyclaceae; genus Azonexus. The sequence goes on from DATGXM010000255.1 coordinate 6,171, forward strand.
AATGCCCTGCCGGTCGCCGAATTGCACAAGGGCAGGGTGGTTCCCGGGCGCAATGTAATCGTGATCGGCCCCCCCGCATCGACAATGCGGACTATGGTGGCACCGTGGGTTCCCCACACCGCCAACGCCACGGTTTCGTGGATTTCTTCGCACAGCGATTCCAGGATGGGGCCGGAGAACCGAACGGGATCCAGACGGCCAAGGCCGGACAGCCCGAGTTCAAGCGCATAGGCGCCCAGATCATAGCGGCCGCTGCTCGCATCCTGCTCGACAATGCCGATGCGCAAAAAGCTGACCATATAACGATGGGCCTTTGCGGCAGGCATGCCGGCCCCCTTGGCGATATCGCGCAACATCATCGGGCGATTGGTGGCAGCCAATACTTTCAACAGGCGAAAACCAACCTCGACTGACTGAATTCCCTGACGGTCGCTGGCAACTTTTGTGACCATGATGACTTATATAGATGAAAAGCTACATTCTATGCATCTATGACGCGCTTGAGGCGGCGAATATAATCCCCCGGCAAATATATAGGGAGGTTCTATGCAGGCGGTTCTGGTTGCAAATCCGAAGGGTGGTGCTGGCAAAACGACGCTGGCGACGAATTTGTCTGGCTATTTTGCGAACCAAGGGAAGAAAACAACCCTGTGCGACCTTGATCGTCAACAGTCCTCTCTGCGCTGGATGGCATTTCGCGATCCCGCCTTGCCGGCTATTACCGGTTACTACGGTGGCAATCAGATTTCCCTGAACCTGCCGCGCGAAGCCGATTGGGTGGTTGTCGATGCGCCGGCCGGTCTACAAGGCTACAAGTTGTCTGACTATTTGAAAGCAGTCGACAAGGTTCTTATCCCCTTGGTGCCCTCTGTATTTGATATGGCGGCCACCGAAGACTTCCTGAATGCCATGCGTGGGGAAGTGCGCGGTGTGCGTGCCAAGGTAGGCATCGTCGCCATGCGCGTCGATCCGCGGACCAGAGCGGCAGGTATGCTCGAAGAGTTCCTGAAGCACTTCGATATTCCTATTGTTGCCTACGTGCGGAATACCCAGAACTACGTCAATGTAGCCGCCGCCGGGGCCACTGTTTTCGATCCTCCGCGCGCCAGGCACCGCCGGGATATGGAGCAGTGGCAATCATTGGTTCAATGGGTCGAGAAAAAATAACAGTCTTTCGGCAAATTACTGTTGACTGACCCGGGCTGAGTCTGGATAATGCGCCCCTCTGACGGACGCGGGGTGGAGCAGTTGGCAGCTCGTCGGGCTCATAACCCGAAGGTCGCAGGTTCAAGTCCTGCCCCCGCAACCAAGGAATTAAGCGCTTGGCAAAGCCAAGCGTTTTGTTTCTGGAGTTGGAGAAAAGTTGGGTGGCTTGTGAAGATTTTGAAAAATAATTCACAAACGCTTGACTGAAGTTGGGAGGTGCTTCATAATCTCGCTTCTCTGCTGCTGACGAATCAAACGAAACGGCGCGGCACTGATCTTTAACAAATTGGACAACCGATAAGTGTGGGTGTCTTGATGCGAAAGCAACTTCGGT
>DATGXM010000256.1:0-22278 GCA_035298985.1 Azonexus sp.
CCCAGCGGCCGACCGTATAGCAGCGCAACAGATTGGCCAGGGCGCCGAAATCGGCGTCCGGTTTCAGGTTCTCCTGCGTCGCGGCGATGCGCAGGGCCTGCTTCAGGGCGGCTTCGACCTTGTCGAGCAGAGCGTTGATGCGGACCTGCAGGCGTTCGTTTTCATTGACCAGCGCGTCGCCGATCAGGACGCGGGTCATGCCGCGGTTCTTTTGGGCGAAACGTAGCAGCAGGCCGATGATCAATTCGACCTGCTTGAAACCTTCGCTTTCTTCCGAGGTGATCTGGTTGATGACACCGAACAGGCTCGCCTCGATGAACTCGATCAGGCCTTCGAACATCTGCGCCTTGCTCGCGAAGTGGCGGTAGAGAGCCGCTTCGGAGCATTGCAGCCGCGCGGCCAGAGCTGCCGTGGTGATCTTTTCCCCCTTCGGGGTTTCCAGCATTTCGGCCAGCGTCTGCAGGATGTGCAGGCGGCGTTCGCCCGGTTTGGTCGCCATATGTCCCTCTCCCCGATTTTCGATTTATTCGGGAAATTATAGACGAGCGCAGCGTTGTGGCAATTGCAGGACGCTGCTGATCTTGACGTCGACAAAGGGCGACTGCCGTAAGCCAGCGCTCACCCACACCGTCTTCATGCGCAGTTTCTTGGCGGTCACCAGATTGGCCAGGCTGTCCTCGACCATGATGCAGTTACGTGGGTCGAGATGTTCGGCGCGGAGCAGGGAGAGAAATCCAGCGCGCATCGGTTTTGGGCGATAGCGGAGGTTCTCGACTGCGTAGACAGCATCGAAACATGGCCGCAACCCGGTGATGTCGAGGACCGCCTCGGCGTAGTGGCGGGGGGCGTTGGAAAAAAGAATCTTGCGGCCAGGCAAGCGGCGCAGGGTGTGGATCAGCGGCTTGTCGAAGACCACCATACGCTGCAGATCGGGAAACTGGTGGGTGGCCTGCAGAAAATGGTCCGGATCGGTACGGTGATGACGCATCAGCCCGAGCAGCGTGGCGCCATAGCGGGCCCAGTAGTCCTGGCGGAGGCGGCTGGCTTCGTGCTCGTCTACGCCGAGATGGCGCTCGATATATTCGCGCATCGAGCGATTGATGTGCGGGAATATGTGCGGCGATGCATTGTGCAGCGTGTTGTCGAGATCGAAGAGCCAGACAGGTTTGTTCATCGCGAATGCCAAGATGCCATTGAAAAAGCCCGCTAGTGCGGGCTTTTGCGGAGTCGCTGTCGATCAGTGCGACTTGATCATGGTGCCGACGCCATGGTCGGTCAGGATTTCGAGGAGCAGCGCGTGTTCGACGCGGCCGTCGATGATATGCACGCCCTTGACGCCGTTGCGGGCGGCGTCGAGTGCCGAGCCGATTTTCGGCAGCATGCCGCCGGACAGGGTGCCGTCGTCGACCATCTCGTCGATCTGCTTGGGGGTGATGCCGGTGATCAGGTTTCCGGCCTTGTCCAGCACGCCCGGCGTATTGGTCAGCAGGACCAGTTTCTCGGCTTTCAGCACTTCAGCGATCTTGCCGGCGACGACGTCGGCGTTGATGTTGTAGGTTTCGCCATCCTCGCCGACACCAATCGGGGCGATGACCGGAATGAAGGCGCCCTTGTCGAGGTGATCGATCAGCGACGGATCGATCTTGGTGATTTCACCGACCTGGCCGACGTCGATCAGGTCGCCCGGGTTGTCCTTGTTTTCCAGCATCAGCTTCTTGGCGCGGATGCAGTTGCCGTCCTTGCCGGTCAGGCCGACCGCCTTGCCGCCATGCTGGTTGATCAGGTTCACGATGTCCTTGTTTACCTGGCCGCCGAGCACCATTTCGACCACTTCCATCGTCTCGGCATCGGTGACGCGCATGCCCTGGATGAATTCGCCCTTCTTGCCGACGCGGCTGAGCAGGTTTTCGATCTGCGGCCCGCCGCCGTGGACGACAACGATGTTGAAGCCGATCAGTTCGAGCAGCACGACATCACGCGCAAAGCAGCTCTTCAGATGCTCGTCGGTCATCGCGTTGCCGCCGTATTTGACGACGATGGTCTTGCCGTGGAAACGCTTGATGTAGGGCAGGGCTTCGGCCAGAACGGCGGCCTTGGTGCCGGGGGTGAGGTCTTTGATGCTCATGGCGGGCTCCAGATGGAATCGCCGCGGATTGTACAAAGAAAAAGGCCGGAACGGGGCCCGGCCTTTGTCGCTTCGCTTACGCGATGGTCAGGCGCTTGCTCGGGCTGGCGGTACGTTTGGGCAGGGTCAGTTCGAGTACTCCGTCATTGAACTTGGCAGTCGCGTTGGTGTCGTCGAGATCCTGTTCCAGCTGGAAGGAGCGCGAGACCTTGCCGAAGTAACGCTCAGACCGCAAAAGGCGGTCGCCTTCCTTGACCTCTTTCTCCTGCTTGACTTCGGCACTGATCGAAACGAGATTGCCTTCGACGACCACGTGGATATCTTCCTTGCGGACGCCGGGTAACTCGGCATGAACGAGGTAGTTGTCGCCTTGTTCCTGGACATCCATTTTGATGGAGGGGGTCTGGGCGGGCGCATGGTTGAAATCGACTGGGCGCACGAAAAAACCGCGGAACAGTTCGTCGAGTGGATCGATACGGGTAATGTTGGCCATGGTTATCTCCTGAGTGGATCAAGTTGTCGTGAACCTAATATAGGAGAGCTTTGGCCGGTTTCAAGAGTCCGGGTGGCGTTCCCGGAGCATACGAATGGCATCCCGGTTGCTCCACGAAAAACAGCGTTCAGCCGCTTCCGGCCAGGGTAGCCATTGCCAGTCGCGGTGCTCGTCAGGGCTGGGGGTGATGGTCAGGCGTTCCGGGACACACAGGCTGAAGACGTGCTCGACATTCGATGTGACGCCAGGGGTGTAGCGGTGCCGCCATTCGCTGAATATCTCGAAAGTATTGGTCAGGGACCAGTCCACAAATTGCGCAGGCAAGGCAAAAATTCCGGTTTCCTCGCCGACTTCGCGACGGGCGGTGTCGAGCAGGCTTTCGTCGCCTTCGCGACTACCGGTGACCGATTGCCAGAAACCAGGATGTGCCGCCCGTTCCAGCAACAGGACATCAAGTGCCGGCGTATGGATGACGACGAGAACCGAGACCGGCTGCTTGTGGGTGGTCATGCCTGGGGAAATGCGGCGATGCCGCGGGCCGGGCTGTCGAGCAGTATCCAGAACGGGGAGCCTGCTTCCCGGCGTGCTTCGGCCGCGGCCTGGAAAACCTCGATCAACATGGTAAAGCCTCCCAGGTCGCTGGCGCGCAGTTCCGCCATGCCGTTGATCAGGATGACGTGCCCTTTCGCCGGACACCATTCCGGGTCGCTCAGGCAATCGAACAGAGCGTCGAAATTGGCGCCGTACCAGACAGGAAAACCGAGATCGACACCGAGTTTGGTGAGCGCCTGATCCTTGCTCGCTTGTGGCGGGATGGTCGCCTGCAGTAGGCGCAGGTGTTCCCCTACGGCTGCTGCTTCGGCTGCTGCCCGTCGTTCTGACGTCATCGAGTAGACGCCGGAGCTGTCAGTGTTGCTGAACATGTGGTCGCCCATGGCTGTCCTGCTATTCGCTGATCCGCCGGAATGTCCGGTAGTGATCGTCGGTGTAATAAAACTCGCCGCGCTGTCCGGCGATGATCCGCCGCGGGCCGCGGTCATGGCGCCAGGGCGATGCGACGGTGTATTCGCGGTAGTAGCCGCGCGCTTCCCGCGGCAGGCGCTTTTCGAAATTGCCGAAGACGATGCCGTCGCGCTGGTAGGGGAACGGCCCGCCTTGACGAATCAGCCTCAAAGTCTGCCGGGCTTCGTGCGGCAATTCGGCAACCGTTACGCTATCGGGTGCCTGATTGTCGCGACTGAAACCGAATGCGCTTCCGACCGCCAGCCAGAGGGCGAGAAGGAAGCGCAGCCAGACCGGCATGGGCGTGCCTTAGCCCGGGGTAACTTCGACCTGGGTTTCGACCTTTTGGCGCAGGCGGACGTGCAGTTCTCGCAGTTGCTTCTCGTCGACCGCCGACGGGGCGTCGGTGAGCAGGCATTGGGCGCGCTGAGTCTTCGGGAAGGCGATCACATCGCGGATCGACTCGGCGCCGGTCATCATGGTCACGATGCGGTCGAGGCCGAAAGCCAGGCCGCCGTGCGGCGGGGCGCCATACTTCAGGGCGTCGAGCAGGAAGCCGAACTTGAGCTGTTGCTCTTCCGGACCAATGTTGAGCGCGGAGAAGACCTTTTCCTGCACTTCGGCACGGTGGATACGCACCGAGCCGCCGCCCAGTTCCCAGCCGTTCAGCGCCAGGTCGTAAGCCTTGGCCAGGCACTTGCCCGGATCGGTCGCCAGCAGGTCGAGATGTTCGTCCTTCGGGCTGGTGAACGGGTGGTGGCAGGCGGTCCAGCGCTTGGATTCGTCGTCGTATTCGAACATCGGGAAGTCGATGACCCACAGCGGTGCCCACTTGGCGCCGGTGACGAAGCCCTTTTCGTGGCCGATCTTGATGCGCAACGCCCCGAGGGCGTCATTGACGACCTTGGCCTTGTCGGCGCCGAAGAAGATCAGGTCGCCGGACTGCGCGCCGGTGCGCTCGATGACGGCCTTCAGCGAAGCTTCCGACAGGTTCTTGACGATCGGCGACTGCAGGCCGGTCTCGTTGATCTGTGTGACGTCGTTAACCTTGATGTAGGCCAGGCCCTTGGCGCCGTAGATGCCGACGAACTGGGTGTAGGCATCGATCTCGCCACGGGTCAGCGTGGCGCCGCCCGGGATGCGCATGGCGGCGATGCGGCCGCCCTCGCTGTTGGCAACGCCGGCGAAGACTTTGAAGGCGACGTCCTTGAAGGCGTCGGTGACTTCGGTCAGTTCGAGCGTGACGCGCAGGTCCGGCTTGTCTGAGCCGAAGCGGTGCATGGCTTCGGCGTAGGTCATGCGCGGGAATTCCGGCAGATCGACGTCGATCGCTTCCTTGAATACGGTGCGGATCAGCTTTTCCATCAGCGCGGTGATCTCGGCCTCGCTCATGAACGAAGTCTCGATATCGACCTGGGTGAATTCCGGCTGGCGGTCGGCGCGCAGGTCCTCGTCGCGGAAGCACTTGGTGATCTGGTAGTAGCGGTCGAAGCCGGCGACCATCAGCAGTTGCTTGAAGAGTTGCGGCGATTGCGGCAGCGCAAAGAACTGGCCCGGATGGACGCGCGACGGCACCAGGTAGTCGCGGGCGCCTTCCGGCGTGGACTTGGTCAGCATCGGCGTTTCGACGTCGACGAAGCCGTTGTCGTCGAGGAAGCGGCGGAAGGCGCGGGCCGTCTTGTAGCGCAGCATCAGGTTGTTCTGCATCTGCGGACGGCGCAGGTCGATGACGCGGTGCGTCAGGCGCACGTTTTCCGACAGGTTTTCCTCGTCGAGCTGGAACGGCGGCGTGACTGACGGGTTCAGCACCTCGATTTCGTGGCAGAGGATCTCGATCTCGCCGGAAGCCAAGTTGGCATTGGTCGTGCCAGTCGGACGCGGGCGAACCTTGCCGGTGATCTTCAGGCAGAACTCGTTGCGGACCGACTCGGCAATCTTGAAAGTCTCGGCACGATCAGGGTCGCAGACCACTTGGGCCAGACCTTCGCGGTCGCGCAGGTCGATGAAGATGACGCCGCCGTGGTCGCGACGACGGTGGGCCCAGCCGCACAGGGTGACGATCTGGCCGTCGAGGGAGGCGTTGAGTTGTCCGCAGTAATGGGTACGCATGAAGATTCCGTGGGGTTGCTTAGGTAGGGGTAACGATGCGTGGGTGCGGTGGCGGCGCCACGACACCCATCGAAATGATGTATTTGAGGGCTTCGTCGACCGTCATGTCGAGTTCGACGACATCCTTGGCCGGCATCATCAGGAAGAAGCCGGAGGTCGGGTTGGGCGTGGTCGGCACATAGACGCTGACATGTTCCCCCGCGAGGTGATTGACGATGTCACCGCCTGGTGCGCCGGTCAGGAAGGCGACTGTCCAGCTGCCTTGGCGCGGGTACTGGACGAGAAGCGCCTTGCGAAAGGCATTGCCGTTGGGCGAGAAGAGGGTGTCGGAAACCTGCTTGACGCTGTTGTAAACCGAATTGACCACCGGGATGCGGGCCAGCAGCTTTTCCCACCAGACGACCAGCTTCTGGCCGATGAAATTGGCGGCCAGAAGACCGGTCAACAGGATCATGACCAGCGTCAGCACCGCACCGGCACCGGGAATGGCAAAGCCGACCAAGGCTTCCGGATGGATCGATGTCGGCAACAGGCGGAGGGACTGGTCCAGTGTGCTGATGATGAGCGACAACACCCAGCCGGTAATAACCAGCGGGACCCAGATCAGCAGTCCGGTAATGAAATAGCGTTTGATCAGTTGGCCACGCACGACGAGCAGCTTCCTTCCCCGGTCTGGCAGGGCGGCGGAGTAGCAACCTTCTGGCCGCCACCCTTGAAGTCGGTGGCATACCAGCCGTTGCCCTTGAGCTGGAAGCCGGCAGCGGACAATTGCTTGCTATAGCTATCCTGGCCGCATTCCGGGCAGGTTGTGAGCTGCGGGTCACTCATCTTCTGCAGATGTTCTTTCTGGAAACCGCAGGAGTCGCAGCGATATTCGTAAATCGGCATGGGAGTCCTCCAAAACCTTGAATTATAACCGAGAGTTGACAGCGGTTATATCAGGGCTGATTGGCCGATTTCAACCGATCATGCCGAGATAGGTGCGGGTGATCTGCTGTCCCCAGAAAAGGGCGATGACTCCAGCCGCCGCGAGATAGGGGCCGAACGGGATGGGGATGTTGCGGCCATGGCGCGCGACGACGATCAAGGTAATGCCCACCGCAGCACCGACGACAGAAGATAGCAGAATGATGGCCGGTAGCATCTGCCAGCCCAGCCAGGCACCGAGCGCAGCCAGCAGCTTGAAGTCGCCGTAGCCCATTCCCTCCTTGCCGGTCGCCAGCTTGAACAGCCAGAAGACGCTCCATAGCGCCAGATAGCCGGCCATCGCGCCGATGACGGCGGATGGCAGATCGCAGTAGGTGGTCCACAGGTTGAATGCCAGGCCGAACCACAGGAGCGGTAAGGTGATCGAGTCGGGGAGTAGTTGGGTGTCCAGGTCGATGCCGGACAGAGCAATCAATGCCCAGAGAAGCAGCAGGGCACCGATGGTTTGCCAGGTCGGGCCGAAGTGCCATGCGGCATAGGCCGAGATGAGCCCGGTCAGCGCTTCGACGATAGGGTAGCGCGGCGAAATTCTTGCGCCACAACCCGCGCATTTGCCTTTCAGGATCAGCAAGTAACTGAGCAAAGGGATATTTTCGATGGCGGTAATCTGGTGTCCGCAGGATGGGCAGCGGGAACGCGGTCGGGAGAGAGAAAGGGCTTCCTCTTGCAGGGGCGGTTCGCCGCGGAGTTCGGCGCACTGCGCCTGCCAATCCTTTTCCATCATCTTGGGCAGACGATGGATGACAACGTTCAGGAAGCTGCCGACGCACAAACCGAGCAGCCCTGCTGCGGCAGCCAGGCTGCCCAGTGTCTCCGGGATCATCAGACCACAGAGCCCAGCTTGAATATAGGGAGGTACATGGCTACCACCATGCCACCGATCAGCGTGCCAAGGACCACCATGATCATCGGCTCCATCAGGCTGGACATGGCTTCGACGGCATCGTCAACTTCCTGTTCAAAGAAGTCGGCAACCTTGGAAAGCATAGAGTCCAGCGAGCCGGATTCCTCGCCAATGGAGACCATCTGAGTGACCATGTTGGGGAACAGGTTGGTGTTCTGCATCGAGGTCGTCAGGTTGGTGCCGGTGGCCACTTCTCCCTGGATCTGCCGGGTGGCTGCTTTATACACGTAGTTTCCGGCGGCGCCGCCGACCGATTCCAGCGATTCGACCAAGGGAACGCCAGCCGCGAACATGGTGGCCAGCGTTCGGGTCCACCTGGCGATGACCGACTTGCGAACGATGTCGCCGAAGATGGGCATGCGCAGCAGCAGTCGGTCCATGGCCATTTGGACTTTTTCGGAGCGTTTCCAGCTTTCCAGGAAAGCGTAGAGCCCGCCGCCGATGGCGCCGAAAATAGCCCACCAGTAGGCGACGAAGAAATCGGAAATGGCGATGACCAATAGTGTTGGCGCCGGAAGGTCGGCGCCGAAGCTCTTGAACACATCCTTGAAGGCCGGAATCACGAAAATCATGATCACCGCCGTAATGATGAAGGCGACGACGATAACGGCGACCGGATAAAACAAGGCTGATTTGATCTTGCTCTTGATGGCAAGGATCTTTTCCTTGTAGGTCGCCAGGCGATCCAGAAGTGTGTCAAGAATGCCCGCCTGTTCGCCGGCGGCGACCAGGTTGCAGAACAAGGCATCGAAATAGAGCGGAAATTTGCGAAACGCCTGGGAGAGCGAACTGCCGGTCTCGACATCGGCCTTGATGTCGAGCAATAGTTTCCCAACTGCCGGGTTGGCGTGTCCGCGCCCGACGATGTCGAAGGACTGCAGGAGCGGAACGCCTGATTTCATCATGGTTGCCAACTGGCGGGTGAACAGCGTGATGTCTTTGTCGGTCACCTTGCCGCCACTCTTGAAGCGCAGCTTTTTGACCTTGGCGTTGGTAATGCCCTGGCGACGCAGCGTGGTCTGGACCACAGACTCGCTGGCCGCCTGCATTTCGCCGCGCACCGCTTTGCCGTCCTTGTTCTTGCCTTCCCATTGGAAAGTGTTTTCCTTGACTGCCGAGGCCTTCGGTCGTGCGGTAGCCATGCCGGTTCCTTTTTATCAAGCGTTGGTGGTGCTGAGAACCTCGTCGAGCGAGGTAACACCTTGTTTGACTTTCAATAGTCCGGACTCCCGGAGGTCCTTGACTCCTTCGGCTTTGGCCTGGGCGGCCAGATCGAGGGAGGTGGCGCCGCTCATGATCATTCGTTGCATCGCCTCGGAGATGGGCATCACCTGGTAGAGGCCGACCCGTCCCTTGTAGCCGGTTCCCTTGCAGCGTTCACAGCCGCCGGGGCCGTACAGTGTCCATGAGCCGTCGAGGTCGCTCTCGGCGTAGCCGGCGTCGAGCAAGGCTTGCCTCGGTACTTCCATGGGCTTTTTGCAGTTGCATAGCCGGCGGGCGAGGCGTTGGGCGGTAATGAGCAGGATGCTGGAAGCAATGTTGAACGTGGGGACGCCCATGTTCATCAGGCGAGTCAGCGTCTGCGGGGCGTCGTTGGTGTGCAGCGTCGACAATACCAGGTGGCCGGTCTGGGCCGCCTTGATCGAGATTTCGGCCGTTTCAAGGTCGCGGATTTCGCCGACCATGATGATGTCCGGGTCCTGGCGCAGGAAGGCTTTCAGAGCTACCGGGAAGGTCAGGCCAGCGCGGTCGTCGACGTTGACCTGGTTGATGCCGGCCAGGTTGATTTCGGCCGGATCTTCGGCGGTCGAGATATTGATGCCATCCTTGTTCAGGATGTTCAGGCAGGTATAAAGCGAAACCGTCTTGCCGGAGCCGGTCGGGCCGGTGACCAGCACCATGCCGTAGGGACGGCTGATGGCATCCATCAGTGCCGCTTTTTGTTCCGGCTCATAGCCCAAGGCTTCGATGCCGAGCGTGGCCGAAGTCGGGTCCAGGATACGCATGACGATCTTTTCGCCCTGCAGGGTTGGCAAGGTGCTGACCCGGAAGTCGATGGCGCGGGTCTTGGACAGAACCAGTTTCATCCGGCCGTCTTGCGGTACGCGTTTTTCGGCGATATTCAGACGGGAAATGACCTTGATGCGCGAGGCGATCTTTTCCTTGATGGCCAGCGGCGGGGTGGCCACCTCGCGGAGCAGGCCGTCGACCCGAAAACGAATCCGGTAGAATTTTTCGTAAGGTTCGAAATGGATGTCCGAGGCGCCGTCGTTGATGGCGTCGAGCAGCATCTTTTGAATGAATTTGACGACCGGGGCATCGTCGATATCCTGCCCGGCGGCGTCGTCGTTCTTGGCCGCAGCCTCTTCGTCGAGGAAGTCGAGGTTGATGTCCTCGCTGGTAAAGTTTTTCAGTGCCTCAGCGGCGCTTTCTGCATATTTTCCGACCAGCGGTGCCAGTTTGGGCTGTTCGACGACGATGGGGTCAACGGCAAGGCCGGTCTGGAAACGAATTTCATCCAGCGCCCGTAAATTGGTCGGGTCGGCAATGGCTACCGACAGCCGGTTGCCTCGCTTGTTGAGCGGAATGACCTTGTGGGTGGCGATCAGCTTGCGGTCGATGGCATCGGCCGGAATATGCGCTTCGTCGAAGGCGCTCAGGTCGAGCAAGGGATAGCCGAAAGTGTCAGCAACAAAACGCGCGATATCCAGTGCGCTCGATTTCTGGCTGGCGATGATTTGTTCGATCAGCGAGGTCTTGTTGCTCTGCGCCTGTGACAGCAATTGTTCCGCCTCGGCCTCCTTGAGTTGGCCGGCCTGGACAAGCGCACGTGCCAAGCCGCTGAGTGGAGGATTTTGAGGGGTTGCTGCCATTGAATGAGCTTAAATGCCGTTTAGATCGGTCGATGATGCTACGCAGGCGCTTGTTTGTAAAGGTTGTCTGACAGCCGTTCAGGGCGCTTTGGGGCGAAACATGCGCACGGTTACGACGCTGCGGTCTTGCGTTTGCAGGATTTCAACTGCAATCCCGGCTAGTTTGATGCTGATGCCGGACTCGGGAATGTCCTGAAAGTGCTCCAGAATCAAACCGTTCAAGGTTTTTGGGCCATCCAGCGGGAAATCGAGTCCGAGCATGCGGTTGATGTCGCGCAGTGGGCGAGAGCCTTCGACGATGGCGTCGCCTTCGTCTGACCAGCGTAGCTCTTGGTCAAGGCCGGGGATCGAGGTGGTGAAGTCGCCGACAAATTCCTCGATGATGTCTTCCAGGGTCAATAGGCCGAGAATTTCGCCGTATTCGTCGACGACAAAACCGATGCGCTGGCGGTTCTCCTGGAAAAAGGCCAATTGCGAGAAGACCGGGGTTCCCGCCGGGATGTAGTACGGTGGCTGCACCTGTTGCAGCAGCGAGGCCTCGTCGAAGGTGCTGTCGCCGATGCTGGCCAGCAGGCGACGAACAGGCAGGATGCCGATCAGCTGATCCAGGGACTCCCGGCAGGCCGGCAGTCGGCTGTGATGGCTGGTGGCCAGTTGGTTCTTAACTTCCTCCCAGGGCTGGTCGAGGTCGAGAATTTCGATGTTGCCTCGCGGAGTCATGACATCCTCGACCGTGATGTTGTTCAATTCGAACAAGCTGGAAAGAATGGTGTGGTGCTTTTGGGGCATCAGATGGGCGGATTCGAGGACTAGGCTGCGCAGTTCCTCCGGCGACAGTTTGCTTTCCTCCGGCAGGCCGCTCGGGGCAAGGCGGATGGTCTTGAGCAGGGCAGTCACGAACAGGTTGACGAACCAGATGATCGGGTAGGCCAGACGCAGCAGCGGGCTCAGGATGTAGCTAAAGACCGGGGCCAGGCGGTCGGCGTAGGTGGCGCAGATAACCTTCGGCGAAATTTCGGCCACAACAAGCAGTGCGAAAGTGATGCACAATGTCCCGATTTCCAGTGCCCACTTGGCTTCGCCGAACAAGGCGAGGGCGATATAGCCAGTCAGTGTTGCCGCAGCGGCGTTGAACAGCGTGTTGCCGAGCAGGATCAGACCCAGCAGCTTGTCTGTCTTGCCGAGCAGAGTCAGCGCCAGCTTGGCGCCACGATGGCCGTTTTGCGCAGCGTGGCGCAGTCGGTAGCGGTTGGCCGCCATCATCGCCGTTTCGGCGCCGGAAAAAATGCCGGAAAGAATCAGCAGGACAAGCAAAGCCCCAAGCAGGGCAATCAGCGGAATCTCGGTCATGACCGATTCAGACTCGGCCGAGGATCACTTCGGCAACGAAGCGGCTACCCACATAAGCAAGAATCAGCAGCGCAAAGCCGGCCAGAGTCCAGCGCAAGGCTCTCTTGCCGCGCCAGCCCCAGGCATGACGGCCGATCAGCAGGGTGGCGAAAATGCCCCAGGAGGCGAAGGCAAAGAGGGTTTTGTGATCGACCGACAAGGGCTTGCCGAACAGCGCTTCGGAGAAGAAGACGCCGCTGCCGACGGTCAGGGTGAGCAGGATGAAGCCGATCAGCAGCATCTTGAAGAGCAGGGATTCCATGGTCAGCAACGGCGGCAGGCTGGCCAGGCTGCGCTTCAGTGAGCGGTTGTGCAGGGAACGCTCGGTAAAGCCCATGAAAATGGCGTGCAGAGCAGACAGGGTGAGCAGGCTGTAAGCCAGCATGGCCGCCAGGAAGTGCAATTTGAAGCCAGTGGCGTTGGCGTGGGCGACCAGATGCACGTTCGGAAAAAGCACTGGCAATATTGCGCAACCGCCTGCCAGCGGCAGGACCATAGGCTGCATGCCCTCCATGCGGGCCATGAAGCTTTCCAGCCAATAGATCAGGACGGCCAGCCACATCATCAGCGACAGCGCGAAACTGAAGGAGAAACGCATCCCGGCTTCGGTGAACAAGGCGTCGTAGAGGCCGCCGGCGTGAATGGCAAGCGCCACGGCAATGGCGGTGCGCTCCCAGGTTTGCATGGGACAGGCGACGCACTGTCCCTCGCTTTCGCGCCAGCGGGTGTTCCAGAAGTGGAAACCGAGGGCGCCATAAATCAGGGCGGCGAGGATGTGCGGCAGAAGCTGAATTACAATGTCGGACATCCTTGAATTCTACTAGAAGCCCAACTGACATGCTTGATAACCTGACCAATCGCCTTGCTCGCGTCATGAAGACGCTGAAGGGCGAAGCGCGCCTGACCGAATCCAATATTTCCGAAGCACTGCGCGAAGTGCGCATGGCGCTGCTGGAGGCTGACGTAGCCCTGCCGGTGGTCAAGGATTTCGTGGCGGCCGTCAAGGAAAAGGCAGTCGGCGAAGAAGTGATCGGCTCGCTGAGCCCCGGGCAGGCGCTGATCGGCGTCGTGCATGCCGAACTGACCAAGATCATGGGCGACGCGCATGAGGGCATCAATTTCAACACCCAGCCGCCCGCCATCGTTCTGATGGCCGGTTTGCAAGGCGCGGGCAAGACGACGACGGTCGGCAAGCTGGGCAAGTTCCTCAAGGAAAACCATAAAAAGAAGGTGCTGGTCGTTTCCTGCGACGTCTATCGTCCGGCGGCTATTGAACAGTTGAAGTCGGTGGCCGGTCAGGCCGGAATCGATTTCTTCCCGTCGAGCGTCGGTGAAAAGCCGGAGGCCATCGCGGCTGGGGCGATCGATTGGGCCAAGCGCCACTACCATGATGTGCTGCTGGTCGATACGGCCGGTCGTCTGGCTATCGACGAAGAAATGATGGCCGAAATCAAGCGTCTGCATGCGGCGATCAATCCGATCGAAACGTTGTTCGTGGTCGACGCCATGTTGGGTCAGGATGCCGTCAATACCGCCAAGGCTTTCAATGAAGCCTTGCCGCTGACTGGCGTGGTGTTGACCAAGCTCGACGGTGACGCACGCGGTGGCGCCGCGTTGTCGGTCCGCCACATCACGGGCAAGCCGATCAAGTTTGCCGGTGTCGGCGAAAAACTCACCGGCCTGGAAGCCTTCCACCCGGAGCGGATGGCCTCGCGCATCCTCGGTATGGGCGACGTGCTGTCGCTGATCGAAGAAGCGCGCAAGGGGCTGGATGAGGAAAAGGCGGTTGCCTTCGCCAAGAAGCTGAAATCCGGCAAGGGCTTTGACCTGAACGACTTCAAGGAACAGATGGCCCAGATGCGCAACATGGGCGGCCTGACCGCCCTGATGGACAAGATGCCGGCGCAGATCGCCCAAGTGGCGGGTTCTTTGCCTGCCGGGGCTGAGGGCAAGATCATCGGTCGCGTCGAGGGGATCATCAATTCGATGACCCCGCAGGAGCGCTCTAAGCCCGAACTGATCAAGGCTAGTCGCAAGCGCCGCATTGCCATGGGTGCCGGTGTTCAGGTCCAGGAAGTCAATCGCCTGCTCAATCAATTCGAACAGACGCAGAAAATGATGAAGCAGCTTTCCAAGGGCGGCATCGGCAAACTGATGCGCGGCATGAAAGGCATGCTGCCCGGTATGGGCGGCATGGGGCGCTGATCAGTGGCCGGCCTGCGCCAGGCGGGCCGGCTTGTCGTAACCCCACTGGTTCTGCCAGGCGGCGCGAACCATATTGGGGTATTCCGGCTTGCCCAGGCTGCCGTTATAGCGGCCGAGGGCACGGAACAGGTCGCCCTTCTCGATGTCCAGGTAGTGGCGCAGGATGGTGCAGCCGTAGCGCAGGTTGGTGCGCAGGTCGAACAGTGAGTCTTCCGGGCGGCCGATCAGCTTGACCCAGAAGGGCATGACCTGCATATAGCCGCGGGCTCCGGCGGAAGAAACCGCATATTTGCGGAATCCCGATTCGACTTGCATCAACCCCAGCACTAGTTGCGGGTCGAGTCCGGCACGCGTCGCTTCGTAATGCACGCTGCGTAGCAGGTCAATCCGGTACTCCCGGTTGGGGATGCGTTTTTCCAGGCGAGGCGACATGGCAGCTAGCCAGTCGACCGCATCCATCGGGGTCTTGAAGGAGGTGACGCTCGGTCGGGAGTCGGAAACGGCCTTGTGCAGGGCGGCCTGGGCGCTGGCCGACAGTGCTTCATACTTCTGCGCGCCGGCGTAGGCCGCCGACGCGCCACACAACAACAGCGCGACAATCAGGCGGCGCACAGCTTCCCTTGCAGGATAGCCACGGTGTCGGACTGGGCAATCATCGTCGCTTCGGCATCGCTGCGCCCCTTGTATTCGAACTGACCGTCCTTCAGGCCTCGTTCGCCGATGACCACGCGGTGCGGAATGCCGATCAATTCCATGTCGGCGAACATGACACCCGGGCGTTCGTTACGGTCATCCAGCACGACGTCGAAGCCGGCCTTTTTCAGGTCGGCATACAACTGATCAGCGGCCGCCTTGACTGCTTCGCTCTTGTGGTAACCCATGGGCACGATACAGATTTCGAACGGCGCAATGGCGGCAGGCAGGACGATGCCCTTGTCGTCGTTGCCTTGCTCGATGGCGGCGCCGACGATGCGCGAAACACCGATACCGTAGCAACCCATTTCCATCACCTGGCTCTTGCCGCTCTCGTCGAGGTAGCAGCAACCGAGCGCCTGGGCGTATTTCTGGCGCAGCTGGAAGATATGGCCCACTTCGATGCCGCGGCAGATATCCAGCGTGCCTTTGCCATCCGGAGAGGGGTCGCCGGCAACGACGTTGCGGATGTCGAAAACCTCGGGTTCCGGCAGGTCGCGGCCGAAATTGACGCCGGTCATGTGATAGCCGGCTTCGTTGGCGCCACAGACGAAATCGCTCATCACGGCGACGCTGCGGTCGGCGAATACGGCCACCTTGTCCCGCTCGATGCCGACCGGGCCGATGAAGCCGGGCTTGCAGCCGAGATGCGCGATAACCTCTTCTTCAGTGGCGAAGCGGAAGGGATTGATCGCGGCGATCTTGCTGGCCTTGATTTCGTTCAGCTCATGATCGCCGCGCAGCAGCAGCAGGGCGAAAGTCTGCTTGCCATCTTCCTTCTCGCTGACGACGGCAATCGATTTCACAATCCGCTCGAGCGGCAGTTCAAGGAATTTTGCTACGTCAGCGCAGGCCATTTTTCCCGGGGTGTGGGTTTTCTCCAGGGGCTTGCCAGCCGCGCCGCGGGGCGTTGCCGGAGCGAGTGCCTCGGCCAGCTCCACGTTGGCGGCGTAATCGGAATCGGGACAGAAAGCGATGTCGTCCTCGCCGGAGTCGGCCAATACATGGAATTCATGCGAACCGGTACCGCCGATCGAGCCGGTGTCGGCCGCAACGGCCCGGAACTTCAGGCCCAGGCGGGTGAAGATACGGCTGTATGTGTCGTACATGTTGCCGTATTCGCGCTTGAGGTCATCGAATGAGGTGTGGAAAGAGTAGCCATCCTTCATCAGGAACTCGCGGCCGCGCATGACGCCGAAACGGGGGCGGATTTCGTCGCGGAACTTGGTTTGCACCTGATACAGGTGAATCGGCAACTGGCGGTAACTCTTCACGTCGCGGCGGACGACATCGGTAATGACTTCCTCGTGCGTCGGGCCGATGACGAATTCGCGTTGGTGACGATCCTTGAATCGCAGCAATTCAGGGCCGTATTGCTCCCAGCGGCCGGATTCCTGCCACAGCTCCGCCGGTTGTACGGCCGGCATCAGCAATTCCAGAGCGCCAGCCCGGTTCATCTCCTCGCGCACCACATTTTCGACTTTGCGCAAGACGCGCAGGCCAAGCGGCATCCAGGTGTAGATACCAGCGGCGGCGCGCTTGATATAGCCGGCGCGCAACATCATTTTCTGGCTGATCACTTCGGCATCGGCCGGAGCTTCCTTGAGTGTGGTGAAAAAGAACTGCGAAGTGCGCATGGGATGCTCTTGAATTCGTTGCTAAACCTTCATTTTACACGCTCCCACTTCTTTGCATGTGACCGCCCTTTGTGAAAGAATTGAGGTAACTATTAATTTTGCAGGATTTCTATGCTCGACCGTGAAGGCTATCGCCCGAACGTCGGCATCATTCTTTGTAACGCCAAGAACGAGGTTTTCTGGGGTAAGCGCATACGGGAGCATTCCTGGCAGTTTCCGCAAGGTGGCATCAAGCGAGGCGAGACGCCGGAAGAGGCCATGTATCGTGAACTGTATGAAGAGGTCGGGCTCTTGCCCGAGCACGTGCGTATCCTTGGGCGAACCAAGGGCTGGTTGCGTTACGAAGTGCCGACACACTGGATCCGGCGCGAATGGCGCGGTTCCTACAAAGGCCAGAAGCAGATCTGGTTCCTGCTGAGACTGGTCGGGCGCGATAGCGACGTTAGTTTGCGGGCAACCAGCAAACCTGAATTCGATGCGTGGCGCTGGAACGATTACTGGGTGCCGCTCGATGCGGTCATCGAGTTCAAGCGCGCCGTCTATGAGCAGGCGTTGAATGAACTCGTTCGTTTCCTGGATTTTGATCGCAAAGGACAGCGTCACCGGCGCGAGCTTGCCGCCGGTGGGGCGGAAACTACCGAAGCCGACGAGGACAAATAATCATGAGCATGCGTTTGTTTACCTTGCTTCTGGTCTTGTTGCAAGGGGCGGTTTGGTCTTCCTTGGCCATTGCCGAGGATGATGACGAGTATGAGCCGAAGCAGTGGCAGGAAATCGAGGCTCCGTTTCCCCCGGCTCCAGTGCGCAGCAACCTGCTGCCGTTGTACGTCAGTGCCGCGACAGCCAACAAGTTCTATATTGACGGCTCAACGCTGAGCGTTGGGGTCGATGGCGTGGTCCGCTATGTAATGGTGGTCGAAACGCCGGAAGGTGGTCGAAATGTCACTTTTGAAGGCATGCGTTGCGAGGCCAGAGCAAGACGCCTCTATGCCTCCGGCCGTTTGGACGGAACGTGGTCCAAGGCCCGCAAGAGCGAGTGGGAGCGCATTCAGGACGCCTATGCCAACCGGCAGCACGCCGCTTTGTTTCTCGAATATTTTTGCCCGAATGGCGTTTCGGTGCTTAGTGCCGCCGAAGCGCGCGACGCCCTGGTTCGTGGCGGGCACCCCGGTTTTGTTGGGCGGTGAGTGTCGCCATGTCTTCTGATGCCTTGATCCTGGAGTTCGATCGCGCCTTGCGCACCCTATTTGCGCCAGCCTACACCGTGCGTCCGCATCCGGGGGGGGGGCTTCCCGAGCCGGCGTTGAATGCCGGCGAGCGGCATCAGGTGGTCGCTCTGATGCGGGTCAACCATTGCGGTGAAATATGCGCCCAGGCCCTGTATCAAGGCCAAGCCCTGACATCGCGTGATCCAGCGGTGAAGAATGCTCTGCGCAGTGCTGCCATGGAAGAAACCGAGCATCTGGCGTGGACCGAAAAGCGGATTGCTGAGTTGGGTGGGCGGAAGAGTTTTTTGAATCCGCTGTGGTATGCCGGCTCGCTGTCCCTCGGGCTGCTGGCGGGGGCTTTGGGCGACAAGTGGAATCTCGGCTTCCTGGCCGAAACCGAGCGCCAGGTGGAGGCGCATCTCGATGGCCACTTGCGCCGTCTTCCGGGGCAGGATGCAAAATCACGCGCCATTGTCGATCAGATGCGCCTCGATGAAATTCAGCATGCCGAAACCGCGGTGCATTACGGCGCGGCTGCTTTGCCTGCGCCGGTCAAGGCGGCGATGAAATTGGCGGCGAAGGTCATGACCGCCACCGCCTACCGTATTTAGCCTGTCTGGCGGTCTTTTAGGCCTCTTCGATAATTTCGAAGTCGGTAGTCATCTCCGCGGTTTTGCCGATCATGATGGATGCGGAGCAGTACTTTTCCTTCGATAGTTCGATCGCCCGGGCTATGGCGTCAGGTTTGAGATTCCTGCCTTTGACCCGATAGTGAAAGTGAATGCGCGTGAAAACCTTGGGGTCGGTATCGGCGCGTTCGGCGTGAAGGCTGACGTCGCAGCCGCTGACTTGATGGCGTCCCTTCTTCAGGATCAGCACAACATCGAAGGCTGAGCAGCCACCGGTTCCGGCCAGTACCATTTCCATTGGGCGCAGGCCGATGTTTTTCCCACCGGCCTCCGGCGCACCATCCATCACGACGGCATGCCCACTACCTGTTTCTGCAACGAATGACATTCCGGCATCGTTGCCCATCCATCTTACTGTGCAGTCCATTTTGATCTCCTGTAGGGGTGACGAATTCTAGCGGAATTGCCAAGTGATGGAATCGGGGGAAAAATTGCTGCGTTGCAGCATTTGATCAATATCATAAGTTGGAATTCTGGGCGCTTTTTGTGATTAATTATTGCTAAACACGTGGTTGATTTGTATTTAATTTAATTTAATATCATATTGTTAATAAGCATAAAATTAAATTATTTGAGTATTTGTCAAAATATTGTGCGCCGCACAAATATTTGTTGCTTATCAACTGTTCATTGGGCACAATGGGAACCGTACGAACTGTAGTACTTAGCAAGCGATAAGTTCTTCGGTTCAGATTTGTCTCCTCCACCCTCCTCCTTTGGTGTGGATTTAACGCGGCTCAGCGAGCCGCGTTTTTTTTGCCTATTTGTTGCAGATCGATTGAAAAGGATTGACATCGGCTCAATAAGTCGACTAAAATCCGCGCCTTTCTCCAATCTGCGCCCAATTTTTTCAGGACGGCACACACATGAAAACGTTTTCCGCCAAGCCACATGAGGTGAAGCGCGAGTGGTTTGTGGTAGACGCCACAGACAAGGTGCTCGGCCGCCTCGCCACCGAAATCGCTCGTCGCCTTCGCGGCAAGCACAAGGCTATCTATACCCCGCACGTTGATACCGGCGACTTCATTGTTGTTACCAACGTTGAAAAGCTCACCGTTACCGGTAATAAGGCTGAAGACAAGAAGTACTTCCGCCACTCCGGTTACCCGGGCGGTATCTACGAAACCAACTTCAAGAAGATGCAGCAACGCTTCCCGGGCCGTGCCCTGGAAACCGCCGTCAAGGGCATGCTGCCGAAGGGGCCGCTGGGCTATGCCATGCTCAAGAAGCTGAAGTGCTACGCCGGCGAACAGCATCCGCACACTGCCCAGCAGCCGAAGGCTCTGGAAATCTAAGGGGGTATCATGGCTGAAGGTTATTTCTACGGTACCGGTCGTCGCAAGAGCGCCGTTGCTCGTGTTTTCATGAAGCGCGGTTCTGGCGCCATCGTTGTTAATGGCAAGCCGGTTGACCAGTTCTTTTCCCGTGAAACCGGTCGCATGATCGTTCGTCAGCCGCTTGAGCTGGTTGAGCAACTGAACGGTTTCGATATCAAGGTTAACGTTACCGGAGGCGGTGAGTCTGGTCAGGCTGGTGCGGTCCGTCACGGTATTACCCGTGCGCTGATCGAATACGACGCAGCACTGAAACCGGCGCTGTCGAAGGCTGGCTTTGTTACCCGTGATGCGCGTGAAGTCGAGCGTAAAAAGGTCGGCTTCCACAAAGCTCGTCGTCGTAAGCAGTTCTCCAAGCGCTAATTCGGCTTGGCGAGAAAAACCGACTAGAACAGGTTGTGTAAATAGCTACTGGCCTGTTGGTTTGGAAAATGCCCGTTATCGTAAGATAGCGGGCATTTTGTTTTGTGGATTCATTTGCGGCGCTGCTGCTCTAAGGTGCGCCATAATTTTGGTCATGTTGGCGATCGGTGGATGTTGGTGCCTCTCTTTGCCGCAGCCGGTGTTTTCGATGTCAATTGGTTGATGTCGGTTTTTCGATGGTGATATCGTTGCGCCTTTCGGCTTGAGCGCTTCAGCAAGGTTTGTTCTTGCTTTTCGCACTATTGGCTACTCTAAATGCGGTTTTCGTCTATGCCAACACCCGCGGTTACTCTTCGAATTCGGAAGTTCAGGCGTCGTTTCGGCATTCTCGCGCCGAAGGTCGTTGTGCGCAGCCAGCTGCCTATGCGGTGGTACGTCTTGTTAACTGTTTTGTTTGCGCTATTGATGCTTTCACTTGGCTGGCTCATGGCTCAGCGAAGTGAGACGAACGAATTGGGGCGAGAGTTGGAGGCCTCCCGTCAGCAACTCATTTTGCAAAGTGACGAATTAAGTGCGCTGCGCTCTTCCAGTGGAACGGAGCAAAGCGTAGTGAATATTGAGCGCGCGGCTCGCCAGCAATTACTCTCGCGAATCAAGGTTCTGGAGTCAGAAAATGTGATGCTCAAAGAAGATGTGCTGCTCTTCGAACGTCTGATTTCCGCCGCAAATGAGGCGGCCACAGTTCGGATTGAGAACTTCAAGGCCGTGGCGGACGTAGGGGGGCGATATCGCTATCGTCTGCTGATGATTTATCAGCCGGACAAGCAGTTGCCGGAATTTCGAGGCTTCCTGCAACTTGAGATTCAATATGTCCACTCCGGCCGAAGCGCTAGGATGCTAGTTCCAGAGATGCAGGCACTAAGGCGTGACGGCCTGGTCGAGGTCCGGCATATTTTGCGTCGGGAGGGGGGCTTTGTCCTGCCGGCGGGGGCGGTACTGCAAGGAGTTGAGGCTCGCTTGTATCAAGGGGATGTATTGAAGTCTAAACGGATGGCTCAGCTATAGAGGTGTTCAATGTTTGGTAAAAAGCCTGAAGGCAAGCTGCATGGACGTATCGATAGTTTGATCGGCGCGGGTACGCGCATCGAGGGGGCGCTTTATTTCACTGGAGGGCTGCGGGTTGATGGTGAGTTGAAAGGCAGTGTCCAAGCGGCTGAAGGGGCATCCAATTCTATATTGGTCTTGAGTGAGCATGCGCGCATTGAAGGGACGGTCTCTGTTGCTCATATGGTGACCAACGGAACTGTTGTCGGCCCGGTTGTCGTGACGGAGGCATTGGAGATGCAATCCAAGGCGCGCATCGTCGGTGATGTCGAGTATGCAACAATCGAAATGCACCAGGGGGCGGTTATTGAAGGGCGTCTGGTTAACGTCGTGCGAAGGGCGGAGGAACTTAAATCGTCCGACTCAGCCTAATGCCGTTGACCACCGGTTGTGTGGGCTCGCATAATCGTGCACGAATTATTTCTGGAGTCTTGTTCATGAACGCAGTTACTGAAATGGCAGTCCCTATTAACTTCACCGATAGCGCAGCAGGAAAGGTGCGGGAGTTGATTGAGGAGGAGGGGAATCCCGCGCTGAAGTTGCGTGTGTTTGTGACGGGGGGGGGTGCTCCGGCTTCCAGTACGGATTTACTTTCGACGAAGAAGTTAACGAAGACGACACTACGATGGAGAAAAACGGTGTCACGCTTCTGATTGATCCGATGAGCTATCAATATTTGGTTGGCGCTGAGATCGATTATTCTGAAGGACTCGAAGGTTCGCAGTTTGTTATTCGAAATCCCAATGCAAGCTCTACTTGCGGATGCGGTTCTTCTTTCTCTGCATGATGTAACGGAATCTCACTTAACGAAAGGCAGCTTCGGCTGCCTTTTTGTTATCTTGGATTTTGTTGTTTAGAAGGGTGTTTGGCGGTGGTCTGCTTGGCTAAATTGTCGGTTGAGCAAAAAAGTTTGGTTGGGGTGTTGACGGCGGGTTTGGGATCTATATAATGCGCACCTCTCCTGCAGCGACAAGCGTTTTCGGCGATGCAGGGGAGTCAGGCGAAGCAAGAAATTTTGCAAGAAACGCTTGACTGAAGTTGGGAGGTGCTTCATAATCTCGCTTCTCTGCTGCTGACGAATCAAACGAAACGGCGCGGCACTGATCTTTAACAAATTGGACAACCGATAAGTGTGGGTGTCTTGATGCGAAAGCAACTTCGGT
>DATGXM010000257.1:0-1961 GCA_035298985.1 Azonexus sp.
AGCTGCCTTCCAGGCGCTTGCCGCAGATCAGTTCGTAGGGGTCGATGCGAATCGCTTCGCCATTGGCCGGATGGGAGGCGAAAAGACAGCGGCCGCCGCCCCGGCGGACCAGGGAAAAACCCAACTCGATGGTTTCGGCACGTCCGGCGGCCTCGATGCAGTGGTCTACGCCGCCCGGAAAGGCGGCTTGCCAGCGCTCGCGGAAGTCGGCTGCCGTCGGGTCGAAAACGTGCTGGGCACCGATGCGGCGCGCCAGTTCCCGCTTGTTCGCTTCCGGATCGATGGCGGCGATGTTCAGTCCCGGGATGGCGCAGGCGGCCATCAGCGCGGCCAGGCCGATGCCGCCGAGGCCGACCACGGCCAGGCTCTGGCCGGCGGTCGGCGCCAGGGTATTGAGCACCATGCCGGCGCCGGTCGGCACGGCGCAGCCGAGCAGCACGCCAAGGTCGGCAGGCACCGACGGGGGCAGCACGACGCAGCGGTTTTCCGAGACCACGGCATACGTGGCGAAGGTGGCAACCGCGCCGGCGTTGATGACGCGTTCGCCCTGACGATAGCGGACGCCGCCGG
Source organism: Azonexus sp. (assembly GCA_035298985.1). Lineage (GTDB taxonomy): Bacteria > Pseudomonadota > Gammaproteobacteria > Burkholderiales > Rhodocyclaceae > Azonexus. The sequence goes on from DATGXM010000257.1 coordinate 571, forward strand.
CCTCGATGCCGCCACCCTTGATCCAGCCGAGCACCACCCGCTCGCCGGGAGCAACCTTGCGCACCTGCTCGCCGACCGCGAGGACGGTGGCCGTCGCTTCGTGGCCGAGCAGATGGGGCAGGAAGCGATCCTCGCCGCGCTTGCCGCGCACTTCCATCAACTGGCTGTGGCAGACGCCGGCATAGTGGATCTGCACCAGAACCTGGCCGGCGGCCAGCGGCGGTATTTCGATGTCGTCCGCCATCTGCAACGGGGCGCCGGTCTGCTCGAGTACGGCGGCCCGGAGGGTACGGGGCAGGCTCATCGCGCCGTGACGCCGACGCCGACGGCGAACAGGTAATGGGCCATCGGGTAGTAGCCGGTATGGACGATCTCGTCGTTCATCGAGAACAGGAAGACGTTGTCGAAATGCGCCGCCATGGCCGCCCGCAGGTCGCCATGGGATTTCAGGTTGATGTGTCCGGCCCGGCTGGCTTCCGTGGCATAGGCTTCGGCCGTGACATTGGGAGTGCCGACGATGAACACCCCGCTCGGCGGCAGGGTGCGGCAGATGTTGGCGAAGTAGTCCGCTTCCTGGTCGACCGGAATGTGTTCGATGACGTCGAGCGAATAGGCGGCGTCGAAGCGTTCGGCCGGGGTCTCGCGCACGATGTCGAGGACGGAAAAGCTGCAGGGCCAGGCCGCCAGGCGCTGGCGGTTGTCGGCCAGCAGCAGCGGTTCGAAGTCGATGCCGTGCACATGGTCGACGCTCTGGCAGACGACGGGCATGCCGAAGCCGTCGCCGCAGCCGACTTCCAGTACCCGCTTCTTGCCGGCCAGCATCTTGGCGACGAACTTGTAGCGGGCCAGCAGGAAGCCGAGGTGGCGCGGGTCAGTCGCCCAGATGTGGCTGGTGTACGGGCCGAGGCGGTTGGCCTCGCCGTAGCCGGCAGCGTGATAGCGGTCGAACTGGACCTGGTTCTGGGGTTCCTTGGCGGCGCTCACCGGGCCTCCTTCGATGGGTCGCCGCAGAGGGCCGCGGCGCGGCTGGCGAGGTTCTCGGGGGTGAAGCCGAGGGCGCGGCAATGGTCGTCGTAAGTACCGTAGCCGCGCTGGAAGGCGTCGGGGATGAACAGGAAATCTGACTGCAGCCCCGGGACATGGCGGGCGGCGCGCAGGGCGACGTCGCCCAGGCCGCCGAATTCGACATGCTCCTCGATGCACACCAGGCGCTTGGTCCGCGTGACGCTGGCGCGGAGCAAGTCGTCGTCGAAGGGCTTCAGGGTCGGGAAGTAGAGGACTTCGGCGGCGATGCCGCGCGCCGCCAGGAGATCGGCGGCGGCGACCGCCGTGCGCAATTGCGGGCCGCAGGCGGCGAGCGTCACGTCGCTGCCCGAACGGACGACCAACCC
>DATGXM010000258.1:0-17663 GCA_035298985.1 Azonexus sp.
GTCACTGCTGCCCTCATTCATACCCGCCATTCTCGCCCTCGCCGACGGAACGGTTTTCAAGGGCCAATCCATCGGCGCTGATGGCGTAACCAGTGGCGAAGTGGTGTTCAACACCGCCATGTCCGGCTATCAGGAAATCCTCACCGATCCTTCCTACTGCCGCCAGATCGTCACCCTGACCTACCCGCATATCGGTAACACCGGTTGCAATGCGGAGGATTTCGAATCCAATGCCAACTACGCCGCCGGCCTGGTCATCCGCGACCTGCCGCTGGTCGCGTCCAACTGGCGTACCCAGGACGACCTGTCGTCCTACCTGAAAAAGCACGGCATCGTCGCCATTGCCGGCATCGATACCCGCAAGCTGACCCGCATCCTTCGCGAGAAGGGCGCCCAGGCCGGTTGCATCCTGGCCGGCGAAGTCGACGAGTCCAAGGCGCTGGCCATGGCGCGCGCCTTCCCGGGCCTGAACGGCATGGACCTGGCCAAGGTGGTTTCGGCCAAGGAAAGCTATCCGTGGACCGAAGCCGAATGGACGCTGAAGGGCTACAAGCCTGCTGCCGAGCCGCGTTTCCACGTTGTGGCCTACGACTTCGGCGTCAAGCGCAACATCCTGCGCATGCTGGCTGAGCGCGGCTGCCGCCTGACCGTGGTGCCGGCCCAGACGCCGGCTGCCGACGTGCTGGCCATGAAGCCGGACGGCGTCTTCCTGTCCAACGGCCCCGGCGACCCGGAACCGTGCGATTACGCCATTGCCGCCATCCGTGAGTTCCTCGATCGCGGCGTGCCGACCTTCGGCATTTGCCTCGGCCATCAGTTGCTGGCCCTGGCTTCCGGTGCCAAGACGGCGAAGATGAAGTTCGGTCACCACGGTGCCAACCACCCGGTCAAGGATCTGGACAGCGGCCAGGTGCTGATCACCAGCCAGAACCACGGCTTTGCCGCCGATATCGAGTCGCTGCCGGCCAATCTGCGCGCTACCCACGTCTCGTTGTTCGATGGTTCGCTGCAAGGGATCGCCCGTACCGACGTGCCGGCCTTCTCCTTCCAGGGGCACCCGGAAGCCAGCCCCGGCCCGCACGACGTGGCCTACCTGTTTGACCGCTTCCTCGATCTCATGACGCGTGGCGTCGCGGCGCTGCAGCCGGCGCAATAAGGCGAGAGTAAAGAAATGCCGAAACGTACAGACATAAAGAGTGTTTTGATTATTGGCGCCGGCCCGATCATCATCGGTCAGGCCTGCGAATTCGACTACTCCGGCGCCCAGGCCTGCAAGGCCCTGCGTGAAGAGGGTTACAAGGTCATCCTGGTGAACTCCAACCCGGCGACCATCATGACCGACCCGGAAATGGCCGACGTCACCTACATCGAGCCGATCACCTGGCAGGTTGTCGCCAAGATCATCGAGAAGGAGCGCCCGGATGCGCTGCTGCCGACCATGGGCGGCCAGACCGCGCTGAACTGCGCGCTCGACCTCGACCGCGAAGGCGTGCTCGCCAAGTTCAGCGTCGAGCTGATCGGTGCTTCCAAGGAAGCCATCGACAAGGCCGAGGACCGCCAGAAGTTCAAGGATGCGATGACCAAGATCGGTCTCGGTTCCGCCAAGTCGGCCACCGCTCACAGCATGGAAGAGGCCTACCAGGTGCAGGCCGCCATCGGTTTCCCGACCATCATTCGTCCGTCCTTCACGCTGGGTGGTACGGGCGGCGGCATCGCCTACAACATGGAAGAGTTCGAGACCATCTGCAAGCGCGGTCTCGAAGCCTCGCCGACCAACGAGTTGCTGATTGAAGAATCGCTGCTCGGCTGGAAGGAATACGAGATGGAAGTGGTTCGCGACAAGGCGGACAACTGCATCATCATCTGCTCGATCGAAAACCTCGATCCCATGGGCGTGCACACCGGCGACTCGATCACCGTCGCGCCGGCCCAGACGCTGACCGACAAGGAATACCAGATCCTGCGCAACGCCTCGATCGCCGTGCTGCGTGAAATCGGCGTCGATACGGGCGGTTCCAACGTCCAGTTCTCGATCAATCCGAAGGACGGTCGGATGATCGTCATCGAAATGAACCCGCGCGTCTCGCGTTCGTCGGCGCTGGCCTCCAAGGCCACCGGCTTCCCGATCGCCAAGATCGCCGCCAAGCTGTCGGTCGGCTACACGCTCGACGAGTTGTCCAACGACATCACCGGCGGCAAGACCCCGGCTTCGTTCGAGCCGTCGATCGACTACGTCGTCACCAAGGTGCCGCGTTTCGCCTTCGAGAAATTCCCGCAGGCCGATTCCACCCTGACCACGCAGATGAAATCGGTCGGCGAAGTGATGGCCATCGGCCGTACTTTCCAGGAATCGCTGCAGAAAGCCCTGCGCGGCCTGGAAGTCGGCGTCGACGGCTTCAACCTGAAGTCGGTCGATCCGGAAACCATCGACGAGCAGTTGGCCCGTCCGTCGCCGGATCGCCTGTGGTACGTCGCCGATGCTTTCGGTGTCGGCATGACCGTCGAGAAGGTTTTCGAACTGACCAAGATCGACCCGTGGTTCTTGGTCCAGATCAAGGAAATCGTCGATCTCGAATTGCAGATCGAAAAGCGCGAGCTGGCTTCGTTCTCGGCTGAAGAACTGCGCTATCTGAAGCGCAAGGGCTTCGCCGACCGCCGTCTGGCCCACCTGACCAAGACCACCGAAGCCGCGGTCCGCGAGCGTCGCCACGAACTGAAGGTGCGTCCGGTCTACAAGCGCGTCGATACCTGCGCTGCCGAATTCGCCACCGGTACCGCCTACATGTACTCGACCTACGAGGACGAGTGCGAGGCCCAGCCGACCGACAAGAAGAAGATCATGGTGCTGGGCGGGGGTCCGAACCGCATCGGCCAGGGCATCGAGTTCGATTACTGCTGCGTGCATGCCGCCATGGCGATGCGCGAAGACGGTTACGAAACCATCATGGTCAACTGCAACCCGGAAACCGTGTCCACCGACTACGACACCTCCGACCGCCTGTATTTCGAGCCGCTGACGCTGGAAGACGTGCTGGAAATCTGCGCCATCGAGAAGCCGGTCGGCGTCATCGTCCAGTACGGCGGCCAGACCCCGCTCAAGCTCGCACTGGCGCTCGAAGCCAACGGCGTGCCGATCATCGGCACGACGCCGGAATCGATCGACATCGCCGAAGACCGCGAACGCTTCCAGAAGCTGTTGCACGATCTTGGCCTCAAGCAGCCGCCCAACCGCACCGCCCGTACCGAAGAGGATGCCCTGCGTCTGGCCCAGGAAATCGGGTATCCGCTGGTCGTTCGCCCGTCCTACGTACTCGGCGGCCGGGCCATGGAAATCGTCCATGAGCAGAAGGACCTCGAGCGCTACATGCGTGAAGCGGTCAAGGTATCCAACGATTCGCCGGTGCTGCTCGACCGCTTCCTGAACGATGCCGTCGAGTGCGACGTCGATGCCCTGTCCGATGGCGACGAAGTCATCATCGGCGGCGTCATGGAACACATCGAACAGGCTGGCGTGCACTCCGGCGATTCGGCTTGCTCGCTCCCGCCGTACTCGCTGTCTGCCGCCGTGCAGGACGAACTGCGCCGCCAGACCAAGCTGATGGCCAAGGCCCTGAATGTCTGCGGCCTGATGAACGTCCAGTTCGCCATCAAGGACAACGATGTCTACGTGCTGGAAGTGAATCCGCGCGCCTCGCGTACCGTGCCCTATGTGTCGAAGGCAACCGGCCTGCAACTGGCCAAGATCGCCGCCCGCTGCATGGCGGGACGCAGCCTGAAGGACCAGGGTATTACCAGGGAAGTCATTCCGCCGTATTTCTCGGTCAAGGAAGCCGTCTTCCCCTTCGTCAAGTTCCCGGGCGTCGATACCATTCTTGGCCCGGAAATGAAGTCCACCGGCGAGGTCATGGGCGTCGGCAACACCTTCGCCGAAGCCTTCGTCAAGTCGCAACTGGCGGCCGGCGTCAAGCTGCCGGCTTCGGGCAAGGTCTTCCTGTCGGTCAAGGACAGCGACAAGGCCAAGGCCATCGAGATTGCCCGCCACCTGCACGAAGCCGGCTTCCAGCTGGCTGCGACGCGTGGCACGGCGCACGCCATCGAGGCGGCCGGGCTGCCGGTGCAGCAGGTGAACAAGGTGACCGAAGGTCGGCCGCATGTCGTCGATATGATCAAGAACGACGAAATCGCCCTGATCATCAATACCGTGGAAGAGAAGCGCGGGGCGATCAACGATTCGCGTTCGATCCGTACTTCCGGCCTGCAGGCCCGGGTGACCATGTACACGACGATCTGGGGTGCGGAAGCCGCGGCCGAAGGTATTCGCCATCTGGGTGAGCTTGTGGTGTATCCGATCCAGACGCTGCACTCGCAGCTTCACTAAAACCAACCTGAACCGCCGGGTAGCCCATTTTTCGGGCGCCGGCGGTTTTGCTTTTGCTGGAAAAAATAATGAGCAAAGTACCGTTGACCGTGACCGGTGCAGAAAAACTGCGTGAGGAACTGCACCGCCTGAAAACCGTCGATCGCCCTAACGTCGTGGCGGCGATTGCCGAGGCGCGTTCGCATGGCGACCTGTCCGAAAATGCCGAATACGATGCGGCCAAGGAACGTCAGGGCTTCATCGAAGGGCGCATCCAGGAAGTCGAAGGCAAGCTGTCGAACGCCCAGATCATTGATCCCAAAATGCTCGATGCCGACGGCCGCTGCGTATTCGGTGCAACCGTCGAAATGGAAGACCAGGATAGCGGCGACAGCGTCACCTACCAGATCGTCGGCGAAGACGAGGCGGACATCAAGAACGGCAAGATTTCCGTCAATTCCCCGGTAGCCCGGGCGCTGATCGGCAAATATGCCGGCGATATCGCCCAGGTTCAGGCGCCGGGCGGCATGCGCGAATACGAGATCATCGACGTCCGCTACGAATAAGCAGCGATGCGTCGCCTTGCCGAGGCTCTCTACGTGATCGCCATTGCCTTGTGGGTCGGCGGCTTGTGGTCCATCGGCTACATCGCGGCGCCGGTGCTTTTTTCCAGTCTGGGCGACCGGCAACTGGCCGGCATGGTGGCCGGCAAGCTGTTCGCCCTGATCGGCTGGATAGGCCTCGGTTGCGCCACCTACCTGATCGTTTTTGTAGTCACCCGTTCAGGCGCCCGGTTTTTCCGGAGCGCGATCTTCTGGCTGGTTCTGCTGATGGGCTTGCTGACCGCCGCCAGCCAGTTCGGCATCCAGCCGCTGATGGCGCAGCTGAAGGCCGATGCCTTGCCGCGGGAAGTGATGGAAAGCGTGCTGCGCGACCGTTTTGCCGCCTGGCACGGCATATCCAGCATTCTCTACCTGGTGCAGAGTCTGCTGGGCCTGTGGCTGGTGGTGTGGAGCGGGCGCGGGCTGAAGTAATCAGCCCTGGTGGCTGCGCTTGGTACGGCGAGGGGCGGAGGTGCGGGCAGGGGCGTTTTTCTTGGCTTCGGCAGCAGCCTTTTCCGCGCTGTGGCGATAAACGACGAGCAGCTTGCCGATGTGCTGGACAGGCGCTGCCTCAAGTTGGGCACAGATCTGTTCGTAATACGCGATACGGTCTTCGCGGCTGTCGCCATAGACGCGGATCTTGATCAACTCGTGGGCCTTCAGGCAGTTGTCGATTTCCTTGAGAACGCCTTCGGTGAGGCCGTTCTCGGCGATCGAGACGACTGGGTTCAGGTTGTGTGCCTGGGCGCGCAGTTCGCGGCGCTGGGCAGACGATAATTGCAGCATGGAATAACCTTTCAAAAACGGCATTTTACCGAATGAAGAGAACCAGAACCAGCAAAGCTTGGATGCGCGAGCACATCAACGACCCCTACGTCCAATTGGCCAAGAAAGAGGGCTGGCGTTCGCGCGCTGCCTTCAAGCTCATGGAGATCGACGACAAGGATCTGCTGCTCAAGCGCGGCGAGGTCGTGGTCGACCTCGGGGCGACCCCGGGAGGCTGGTCGCAGGTCGCGGTCAAACGCGTCGGCGACCAGGGGCTGGTGTTTGCCCTCGATCTGCTCGACATGGAGCCTATCCACGGTGTGCACTTCATCCAGGGCGATTTTCGCGAAGACGACGTGCTGCACCAGCTGGAAGAAAAGCTCGGTGACCGCTGCGTGGGGCTTGTAATGTCGGACATGGCCCCCAATATGTCAGGGGTACCCTTGGTCGATCAGGCGCGCGTCATGCATCTGGCCGAACTCGGGCTGGAGTTTTGCCGGGCCCATTTGAAACCGGAAGGCGCTTTTCTGGTCAAAGTTTTCCAAGGGTCCGATTACGAGACTTTTCTGCGCTCGATGCGTGAAACCTTCAAGACTGTCGCAGTGCGGAAACCGGATGCTTCGCGCGATCGCAGCCCCGAGCTTTATTTGCTCGGCCGCGCATTACGCTGAGAGTTTGTTTAGAATGGCATTTTTATCGCTCGACGCTGTAGAAGGAGAGCAAGCTTGAACAACATGTTCAAAAACCTCGCAATCTGGCTGGTCATCGGCTTGGTGCTGATGACGGTTTTCAACCAGTTCAACAACCGTCAGGTTGCGACCGGTGCAGTCGAATACTCCCAGTTCATCGAAGAAGTGAAGGCGGGGCGCATTTCCAAGGTGGTCATGGAAGGCCGTACGCTGAAGGCAACGACCACCGAGGGCAAGCGCATTACCTCCTACGCGCCACCCGATCTGTGGCTGGTGTCCGACCTCCTGAAGAACGGCGTCAAGATCGAGGCGCGGCCGGAAGAAGAGCCGTCCTTCCTGATGAACATCTTCGTCAGCTGGTTCCCGATGTTGCTGCTGATCGGCGTCTGGGTCTTCTTCATGCGCCAGATGCAGGGCGGCGGCAAGGGAGGTGCCTTCTCGTTCGGCAAGTCCAAGGCGCGCATGACCGACGAAGCCCAGAACACGATTACCTTTGTCGATGTCGCCGGCTGCGATGAGGCCAAGGAAGAAGTCCAGGAAATCGTCGATTTCCTGCGTGATCCCTCCAAGTTCCAGAAGCTCGGCGGCCGCATTCCCAAGGGCGTGCTGATGGTCGGCAACCCGGGTACCGGCAAGACCCTGCTCGCCAAGGCCATCGCCGGCGAAGCCAAGGTGCCGTTCTTCAGTATTTCCGGTTCCGACTTCGTCGAAATGTTCGTCGGCGTCGGTGCCGCCCGCGTCCGCGACATGTTCGAGAACGCCAAGAAGCACGCTCCCTGCATTATCTTCATCGACGAAATCGATGCCGTCGGCCGCCATCGCGGTGCCGGCCTGGGCGGTGGCAATGACGAACGTGAACAGACCCTGAACCAGCTGCTGGTCGAGATGGACGGCTTCGAAGGCCACACCGGCATCATCGTCATCGCCGCGACCAACCGTCCCGACATCCTCGACCCGGCCCTGCTCCGGCCGGGCCGCTTCGACCGCCAGGTGGTCGTGCCGCTGCCGGATATCCGCGGCCGCGAGGAAATCCTCAAGGTGCATATGCGTAAGGTGCCGATCGCCGGCGACGTCAAGGCTGACGTCATTGCGCGTGGGACGCCGGGCTTCTCCGGTGCCGACCTGGCCAACCTGGTCAACGAGGCGGCGCTGTTCGCCGCCCGTCGCAACAAGCGTCTGGTCGACATGGACGACTTCGAGATGGCCAAAGACAAAATCATGATGGGCGCCGAGCGCCGCAGCATGGTGATGACCGAAGAAGAGAAAATGAACACCGCCTACCACGAGTCCGGCCACGCCGTGGTCGCCAAGCTGGTGCCGAAATCCGATCCGGTGCACAAGGTCACGATCATTCCGCGTGGCCGCGCTCTGGGCTTGACCATGCAGTTGCCCGAGCAGGATCGCTACGCCTACGACCGCGAGTACCTGATGAGCCGCATCGCCGTGCTCTTTGGCGGCCGTATCGCCGAAGAGTTGTTCATGAATCAGATGACCACCGGTGCTTCCAACGACTTCGAGCGTGCAACCGCGATGGCCCGCGACATGGTGACGCGCTACGGCATGTCCGACTTGGGGGTCATGGTGTATGGGGAAAATGACGGCGAGGTCTTCCTCGGCCGCTCGGTGACCCAGCACAAGAACGTCTCGGAGGCGACGATGCAGAAGGTCGACGCCGAAATCCGCCGCATCATTGATCAGCAATACGCCTTGGCGCGTCAGTTGCTAGAAGACAATCGCGACAAGGTAGAGGCCATGACGAAGGCGCTTTTGGAGTGGGAAACCATCGATGGCGAGCAGATCGACGACATCATGGGCGGCAAGCCGCCGCGTCCGCCGAAGCCGTCGCAAGGTTCGGCGCGTCCTGCAGCTTCGAACGACACGCCGGGGGCGGAACCGAGCGCTGCAGCACCGGCCTGAACCCTCCCGCATCAATCCGGCCGGGATCGCTCCCGGCCTTTTTGTTTTTGCCATGTCCAAATTACAGTGTGGCCAATTCTACTTGTCGCTTGATCGTCCCCTGGTTATGGGGATTGTCAATTTGACCCCCGACTCCTTTTCCGGTGATGGCCTGGTGGGCAGCGTCGATCAAGCCATACGTCACGCTCGCCAGCAGTTGGAGGCGGGCTCGGATATTCTCGATATCGGCGCCGAATCGTCGCGTCCGGGGGCCATTCCGACACCCGAAGAAGAGGAATTGCGCCGCTTGATTCCGGTTCTGCGCGAAATTACGACCTGGGGAGTCCCGGTTTCGGTGGATACCTACAAGCCGGCAGTCATGCGGGCAGCACTTGAGGCTGGCGCCTCGATGATCAACGACATTACCGGCATGACGCGTCCCGGAGCTCTTGAGGCGGTAGCCGGCAGCGATTGCGCCGTGTGCATCATGCACATGCAGGGCGAACCCGGCACCATGCAGCAGGCGCCAGGTTACGGTGATGTGGTCGGCGAAGTGCGTAGCTTTCTTGCGGACATGGTGCTGCGTTGCCGGGCGGCCGGCATTGCCGACGAGCGGCTGGTGCTTGATCCGGGTTTTGGCTTCGGCAAGACGCTGCAGCACAACCTGACGCTCTTCCGGGCCTTGGGCGAATGGGCAAGCGAAGCCTTGCCGCTATTGGTCGGTGTGTCGCGCAAGTCGATGCTCGGTGCGATCACCGGGTGTCCGGTCGACCAGCGGCAGGCGGCCAGCGTTGCCGCGGCGCTGATGGCTGCGCAAAAAGGTGCGAAAATATTGCGCGTGCATGACGTGGCTGCAACCAGGGATGCCTTGGCGGTGTGGGCGGCAGTCGAACAGGGAGATTCCAAATGAGCAGAAAATACTTCGGTACCGACGGGGTGCGTGGCCGCGTCGGTCAATCGCCCATCACGCCGGATTTCGTAATGCGGCTGGGTTATGCTGCCGGCAAGGTCCTGCTCGGCCGCAGCGAAATGCCGGCCGGCGAGCGCCCGGCGGTCTTGATCGGCAAGGATACCCGGTTGTCCGGCTACATGCTCGAATCGGCCCTGGAGGCCGGCTTTTCGGCCGCCGGAGTGGAAGTTTGCCTAGTCGGGCCGCTGCCTACGCCGGCGGTGGCCTATCTGACCCGCGCCTTGCGCCTGCAGGCAGGTATCGTGATTTCGGCTTCGCATAACCCGTACTACGATAACGGGATCAAGTTCTTTTCGGCGCAAGGGACCAAGCTGCCGGACGATGTCGAGCATGCGATCGAGCAGGGCGTCGACGAGCCCATGGTCTGCGCTCCTCCGGCCGAACTGGGGCGTGTGAGGCGGATTGAGGATGCGCGCGGACGTTATATCGAATTCTGCAAGAGCACCTTTCCCAATGATCTCGATCTGCGCGGCCTGAAAATCGTCGTCGATTGCGCGCATGGTGCGGCCTATCACATCGCGCCCAGCGTTTTCCACGAGTTGGGTGCCGAGGTGGTGACCATCGGCGTTCAGCCCAACGGTCTGAATATCAATGATGCAGTGGGGGCCACCGCACCGAAGGCGCTGTGCGAAGCGGTGTTGGCCAATCGCGCCGATCTCGGGATCGCGTTGGATGGCGACGCGGATCGTCTGCAGATGGTCGATGCCGAAGGTAATCTGTACGACGGCGATCAGTTGCTGTACGCCATCGTGCGCAGCCGTGCCGCTCAGGCGCCGGTCAAGGGCGTCGTGGGTACCTTGATGAGCAATCTGGCTCTCGAGCATGCCCTGGGTAAGCTCGGCATCCCCTTTGCGCGGGCTGCGGTCGGCGACCGCTATGTGGTCGAGATGCTCAACGAAAAGGGTTGGTGCTACGGCGGTGAAAATTCGGGCCACATTCTCGCCCTGGATCGACATACGACCGGCGATGGCATCGTGGCCGCCTTGCAGGTCCTGGCCGCCCTCCGCCAGTCGGGCGGTGGTTTGAAGTCGCTGCTGGGCGGTCTGGTTCTGTATCCGCAAAAGCTGATCAATGTGCCGGTGGTGCGCGGTTTTTCCTGGAAGGATCACCCGGCGATCAACGCGGCCTTGTCGGACACCGAAGCGCGGCTAGCCGGGCGAGGCCGTGTGCTCCTGCGGGCATCGGGAACCGAGCCGCTGCTCCGGGTCATGGTCGAAGGTGACGATGCCGCGGAGGTTCTCGATGCAGCCGAAAAGCTGGCGGCCGTGGTCAGGGAGTCAGCGCAGTAGGTTGCTGGCAGGCAGCTTTGTATTGACCGAAAAATCGCCAAGTCGCTATAATCCAAAAGTTTTTCGCCAACCGAATCATTGCACCTATGCGCAAAAAGCTAGTCGCTGGTAACTGGAAAATGCATGGCAGTCTCCAGCAGAATGCAGCGCTGCTCGCGCAGATCAAGGCTGGGGTGGCTGGCTTGGCGTGCGAGGTGGCGGTTTGTCCGCCCTATCCCTATCTGGCTCAGGCTCAGGCATTGCTCTCTGGTAGCGCGGTGGCTTGGGGTGCGCAGTCGGTCAGCGAGCATGCGGTTGGCGCCTATACGGCGGAAGTTTCCGCTGCCATGTTGCAGGATTTTGGTTGCCGATATGTGCTGGTTGGCCATTCGGAGCGGCGAGCCCTCTACGGCGAAAGCGATGGGGTTGTTGCTGCGAAGTTTGTCGCGGCGCAGAAGGTGGGCTTGATCCCGGTGCTCTGCGTTGGCGAAACCTTGGCTGAGCGCGAATCCGGCCTCACCGCGGAGGTGATCTCCCGGCAGTTGTCGGCGGTGCTCGGGGTTGTCGGCGTGTCGGCCTTGGCTTCGGCGGTGATCGCCTATGAGCCGGTCTGGGCGATCGGTACGGGGGTTACCGCGACGCCGGAGCAGGCTCAGGAAGTGCATGCGGCGATCCGTCGCCAGGTGGCAGTGCTCGATGTCGCGGTAGCGAGCGGTTTGCGCATTTTGTACGGTGGTAGCGTGAAGCCGCAAAGCGCGGTTGAATTGTTTGGGCAGGCGGATGTCGATGGTGGATTGATTGGCGGCGCTGCCTTGGTTGCGGATGATTTCCTGGCAATTTGCCGGGCGGCAAATTGATAGGCTGATATATGAACTGGTTATTTTCACTCGTCTTGACGATCCATATCTTGGTGGCGGTCGCCATCATCGGCTTGGTGCTAATGCAACACGGCAAGGGTGCCGACATGGGGGCGGCCTTCGGTAGCGGCGCTTCCGGCAGCTTGTTTGGTGCTACCGGTTCGGCCAATTTCCTGAGCCGTGCCACCGGCATTCTGGCTGCCGTGTTTTTTGTGACCAGCCTGACCTTGGCCTATATTGGTTCCAATAAGCCAAAAACGACTGGCAGTCTGATGCAAGAACCGGTACAATCGCAGTCTGTTTCCCAGCCGGCTTCGGCGGCGGGCGAAGCGCCGGTAGCGCCTGCTGATGCAGGTTCCAAGGCGAAAGATATTCCGAAGTAACGCAGGGGTGCTTGCCGGGCATGAGGTCCTCGCCGGGTGAGTCAAAAATACGTGCCGACGTGGTGAAATTGGTAGACACGCTATCTTGAGGGGGTAGTGGCGCAAGCTGTGCGAGTTCGAGTCTCGCCGTCGGCACCAAAAACTGGGGCAGTGGCCTGCGGGTGCGCTGTTTCGAACAAGAAACTGAATATTGGCGGCGGATCATGGAAAACTACTTTCCAATCCTGATGTTCGTTCTGGTGGGGGTTGCGATCGGCGTTCTGCCTGTTGCAATGGGTTTCATACTCGCTCCTAGCCGTCCGGACCCGGAAAAGCTCTCTCCCTACGAGTGTGGCTTTGAGGCATTCGAAGATGCGCGCATGAAGTTCGATGTGCGCTATTACTTGATTGCCATTCTCTTCATTCTGTTCGACCTTGAAGTTGCCTTCCTCTTCCCGTGGGCGACGATCTTCAAAGACATTGTGGCGACAGAGTCGATCAAGATGTTCGGTTTTGTTGAAATGCTGGTATTCGTTGCCATTCTGGTCGTAGGCTATATCTATGCCTGGGCCAAGGGCGCGCTGGAATGGGAATAAGGCTCGAATATGGCTATTGAAGGTGTTCTTCAGGAAGGCTTTGTCACCACGACGGCTGACAAGCTGATCAACTACATGCGCACCGGCTCCTTGTGGCCGATGACCTTCGGTCTGGCGTGCTGCGCGGTGGAGATGATCCATGCGGGTGTCTCCCGTTACGACCTTGATCGTTTTGGCGTCGTGTTCCGGCCGAGTCCGCGCCAGTCCGACGTGATGATCGTGGCGGGCACGCTGACCAACAAGATGGCGCCGGCTCTGCGCAAGGTCTATGACCAGATGGCCGAGCCGCGCTGGGTTATTTCCATGGGTTCCTGTGCCAATGGTGGTGGTTACTACCACTACTCCTATTCCGTGGTGCGTGGCTGTGACCGCATTGTTCCTGTTGATATCTATGTGCCGGGCTGTCCGCCGACCGCCGAGGCGCTGATCTACGGGATCATTCAGTTGCAGAACAAGATACGCCGTACCAATACCATTGCTCGTTAATTGCCAAGGCTGATCGAATATGTCTGCCAAGCTGGAAACGCTTAGTGAGAACCTGCAGAAGCATTTCGGCGACAAAGTAAAGTCCCTGAAGCTGGCGCTCGGTGAAGTAACCATTGAAGTCGGCGCTGCCGACTATCTCGGCGTGATGACTGCGCTGCGCGACGAAGCGGATTTCCGTTTCGAAGAACTGATCGACCTGTGTGGCGTCGATTATTCCACTTACGGCGATGGTGCTTGGGCCGGTCAGCGTTTCGCCGTCGTGGTACATCTCTTGTCGATATCTCGGAACATCCGCTTGCGCGTTCGTGTGTTTGCCGATGACGAAAGTTTCCCGGCGGTCGATTCGGTAACCGGTGTCTGGTCGACGGCCAACTGGTTCGAGCGCGAAGCCTTCGATCTCTACGGCATTGCTTTTGTCGGCCACGACGACTTGCGTCGCATCCTGACCGACTACGGTTTCATTGGTCATCCTTTCCGCAAGGATTTCCCGATTTCCGGTCACGTCGAAATGCGTTACGACCCGGATCAGGCTCGCGTGATCTACCAGCCGGTGACCATCGAGCCTCGCGAAAACACCCCGCGCATCGTGCGCGAAGATACCTACGGGGATCCGGCACATGGCTGATATCCGCAATTTCACCCTGAACTTTGGTCCGCAACACCCGGCGGCGCACGGCGTTTTGCGGCTGGTGCTCGAGCTGGACGGCGAAGTCGTCCAGCGTGCCGACCCGCATATCGGCCTGCTGCATCGCGCCACCGAAAAGCTTGCTGAAACGCGCACCTGGGTTCAGTCCGTTCCTTACATGGATCGTCTCGACTACGTGTCGATGATGTGCAACGAACACGCCTACTGTCTGGCAACTGAAAAGCTGCTGGGTATCGAGGTGCCAGAGCGCGGCAAGTACATCCGCGTCATGTTCGACGAAATCACCCGTATCCTCAATCACCTGTTGTGGATCGGCTGTCACGCGCTGGACGTCGGTGCGATGACCATGGCGCTGTACACCTTCCGCGAACGCGAAGACCTGATGGACGTCTATGAGGCGGTTTCCGGTGCCCGGATGCACGCTGCCTACTATCGTCCGGGCGGCGTCTATCGCGATCTACCGGACCGCATGCCGCAGTATCAGGAATCGACTTGGACCAACGCCAAGAAGGCGGCCGAAAAGAACGAGAATCGTAGCGGTTCGCTGCTCGATTTCCTCGAGGATTTCACCAATCGCTTCCCGACCTATCACGCCGAATACCACACCCTGCTGACCGACAACCGGATCTGGAAACAGCGACTGGTCAATGTCGGCGTCGTAAGTCCCGAGCGTGCGCTGCAGATGGGCTTTACTGGTGCAATGCTGCGCGGTTCGGGCATTGCCTGGGACCTGCGCAAGAAGCAACCGTATGCCGCTTACGATAAGGTCAATTTCGATGTGCCGGTCGGCGTCAATGGCGACAGCTATGACCGCTATCTGGTTCGCATGGAAGAAATGATCCAGTCGAACAACATCATCAAGCAATGTATCGCCTGGCTGCGCAAGAATCCCGGCCCGGTGATCACCGACAACAACAAGGTGGCTCCGCCGCCGCGTGAAAACATGAAGACCAACATGGAAGAGCTGATTCACCACTTCAAGCTCTTCACCGAAGGGATTCATGTCCCCGCAGGCGAGGCTTATGCTGCCGTCGAGCATCCAAAGGGCGAGTTCGGTATCTACTTCGTTTCCGACGGTGCAAACAAGCCGTATCGCATGAAAATTCGTGCGCCGGGCTTTGTCCACCTTTCCGGCCTGGATGAAATGTCCCGTGGCCACATGATTGCCGACGTCGTTACGATCATCGGCTCCCAAGATATCGTTTTTGGCGAGATTGACCGCTGATGTTTTCCGCTGAAACCCTCCAGAAATTTGCGCGCGAAGTCGCCAAGTACCCGGCTGATCAAAAACAGTCGGCCACCATGTCCTGCCTAGCTCACGCCCAGGAAGAGAAGGGCTGGTTGCCGTCCGAGGCAATCGAGGCCGTTGCCGATTACCTCGGCATCGCCCCGATGGCTGCCTACGAAGTCGCGTCTTTCTACAACATGTACGACCTCAAGCCGGTCGGCAAGTACAAGATCACGGTCTGTACCAATCTGCCGTGTGCGCTGTCCGGCGGCTACCACGCCGGCGAATACCTGCAGAAAAAGCTGGGTATTGGCTACGGCGAAACGACGGCTGACGGCAAGTTCACGCTGAAGGAAGGCGAGTGCATGGGCGCCTGCGGTGATGCGCCGGTTTTCATCGTCAATAACCGCTCGATGTGCAGCCACATGCACCCGGAACAGATCGACAAGCTGCTTGAGGAGTGCAAATAATGGCAATGCTTGGTTCGATCAATGGCGTACTGATGGAGGGCCTTGACGGCGACAATACGTGGCGCCTCAAGGACTATGTCGCCCGAGGCGGCTATGCGCAGCTGAAGCGCATCCTGGAAAGCAAGATGACACAGGAAGACGTCATCAGCGAAGTCAAGAAATCCGTGCTGCGCGGTCGTGGCGGCGCCGGCTTCCCGACAGGCCTGAAGTGGTCCTTCATGCCGCGTTCCTTCCCGGGTGACAAGTACGTCGTCTGCAACACCGACGAAGGCGAACCGGGGACCTTCAAGGACCGCGACATCATGCGGTACAACCCGCACTCCGTCATCGAGGGCATGGCTATCGCTGCCTATGCGATGGGTGCCAACCGCGGTTACAACTACGTGCACGGCGAAGTCTGGCACGAGTACAAGCGCTTCGAAGAGGCGCTCGACGAAGCGCGTGCTGCCGGCTTCATCGGTCAGAACATCCTCGGCTCCGGCTTCAATTTCGAGCTTTTTGCTCATCACGGCTACGGCGCCTATATCTGCGGCGAAGAAACCGCGCTGCTCGAATCGATCGAAGGCAAGAAGGGGCAGCCGCGCTTCAAGCCGCCCTTCCCGGCTTCCTTTGGCCTCTACGGCAAGCCGACGACGATTAACAACACCGAGACCTTTGCTTCCATCCCCTTCATTCTGAAGATGGGCGGCGAAGAGTTCCTGAACCTGGGCAAACCGAACAACGGCGGTACCAAGCTGTTCTCGGTTTCCGGTCACGTCAATCGTCCGGGCAATTACGAAATTCCGCTCGGCACGCCATTCGCGACCCTGCTCGAAATGTGCGGCGGGATGCGTGGTGGACGCAAGCTGAAGGCGGTCATTCCCGGTGGCTCGTCGGCTCCGGTCATGCCCGCAGAAGTGATCATGGATTGCACCATGGACTACGACTCGATCAGCAAGGGCGGTTCGATGCTGGGTTCGGGTGCGGTCATCGTCATGGACGAGACGGTCTGCATGGTCAAGGCGCTGGAGCGCCTGTCCTTCTTCTACCACGAAGAGTCCTGCGGCCAATGCACGCCCTGCCGTGAAGGTACGGCCTGGATGTACAAGGTGGTGCATCGTATCGAGAACGGTCTGGGCAAGCCGGAAGATCTCGATCTGCTGAACAGCGTGCTTGGCAACATCGCCGGCCGCACCATCTGCGCGCTTGGCGATGCGGCAGCCTTCCCGGTGCAGAGCTTCATCAAGCACTTCGGCAAGGAATTCGAGTACCACATCGAAAACAAGGCCTGTCTGGTACCCAAGGATGTGCAGTGGGCGGGCAGCGGCTTCCACAAGATTCCGGCCTGACAGGCCGCGGATTAGTAACGAAAAAACTGGCTACAAGGTAGCGACATGCTAGAAATCGAGATCGACGGCAAAAAGGCGCAAGTGCCCGACGGCAGCACGGTGATGGACGCCGCGCAGCAGGTTGGCGTGTACATTCCGCATTTCTGCTACCACAAGAAACTTTCGATCGCCGCCAACTGCCGGATGTGTCTGGTGCAGGTGGAAAAGGCGCCGAAGCCGTTGCCAGCTTGCGCAACGCCGGTGACCAACGGCATGAAGGTATTCACGCACTCTGAACTGGCCGTCAAGGCACAGAAGGGAGTGATGGAGTTCCTGCTCATCAATCACCCGCTGGACTGCCCGATTTGCGACCAGGGCGGCGAGTGTCAGCTTCAGGACATGTCCGTCGGCTACGGCCCGATGAAGAGCCGTTATACCGAAGAGAAGCACGTTGTCTTCCATAAGAACGTCGGTCCGCTGATCTCCATGGAAGAAATGAGCCGTTGCATCCACTGCACCCGTTGCGTCCGCTTCGGTCAGGAAATCGGCGGCATCATGGAACTCGGCATGGCAAACCGCAATATGCACTCGGAGATCATGACTTTCGTCGGTCGTTCGGTGGATTCCGAACTGTCCGGCAACATGATCGACCTGTGTCCGGTTGGCGCGCTGACTTCCAAGCCTTTCCGCTACACCGCCCGTTCCTGGGAACTGCAGCGCCGCAAGTCGATCAGTGCGCAGGATTCGGTCGGTGCCAACTTGGTCGTCCAGGTCAAGCACGACAACGTGATGCGCGTCCTGCCGCGTGAAAACGAAGCAGTGAATGAATGTTGGATCTCCGACAAGGAGCGCTTCTCCTACCAGTCCCTGAGCTCCGATGAGCGCCTGACCAAGCCGATGGTCAAGCAAGGGGGCGAGTGGAAGGAAGTCGACTGGAACGTCGCGCTCGATTACGTCGCCCACGGTCTGAAGGATGTCGCCCGCGAAAATGGCGGCGATGCCGTTGCCGCGCTGGCTGCGCAAAGCTCGACCGTTGAAGAACTGTTCCTGCTTGGCAAGGTCATGAAGGGCCTGGGTAGTGGCAATATCGATTTCCGTCCGCGCCAAACCGATTTTTCTTCTGACTTCAAGCGCGCCGGTGCACCGTGGCTGGGCATGTGCCTC
>DATGXM010000259.1:0-2812 GCA_035298985.1 Azonexus sp.
GCGGCGTTCGGCCGACAAGCTGGAAATCCGCCCCGGGCTTGTCCTGCGCGCCCAGATCAAGGCCGTCGCGCTGCTCGCCTGAGGCGTACCGCCGAAATCAGTCGGCCAGTTCGATCTGCCCGCTGACGTTGGTGGTGATCGTGCTTTCCCCCGCCTCGATCGGCGCCGGCGCGGCTTCAGCGGCCATCATGGCGGCTCGTGCCCCGCGCAGCAGGGGAACCGGCGTACCACCGCCCTGGTTGATGTGCATCTGCTTGATCTGCCAGGTCTTGCCTAGTTGTTCGCCGACTACCCCGGCGCGGTTCTGGAAGGCACGGATGGCCTCGCGCATGGCCTCGTCCTCGGCCTGGCGGCGGGTTTCCGGTGCCGGCAGCTGGGTGATGTCGCCGACCGCCAGGCGCATCTGCTGCAGGCGGCCGAGCAGTTCGGAAACCGCCCCGAAATCCTTCGATTCGATAAGCAGTTCGCTGCGCATGCGCCAGCCGTCGATCTTCCGCGACTGGGTGTAGATCGGGTAAGTCGATTGGCTGCCGGTCTTCACCGTCACGCCCTTTTTCTCGCGGATCAGTTTCAGGGCCTCGGCGATATTGCCATTCACCTGGCGCGCCAGATCGGCCGGATTGCTGCCGCTGGCCTCGCTGTAGATGCTGGCCCGCACCATGTCGTTGGTTGCCGGGCGGCTGGCCTCGGCCGACAGGTCGACCAGCGCGCCGGCTTCAGCGGTGGCGACCAGAGCGAGCGCAAACAGGGAAAGCAGTGTTTTCTTCATCAAATATCCTTGTCGCGCAGGCGACCGTAAATAACCAGCAGAACGATGGCGACGACCACCGAGGCGATGAATCCCGCCCCCTCGCCGGCCCGGTACCAGCCCATCGCCTGCCCTATCGTCCCGGCGAGGACTGAACCGGCCACTCCGAGCAGGATGGTGGCGATGAAGCCCATGTTGTCCTTGCCCGGATGCAGAAATTTGGCGATGACGCCAATCGCGAATCCCACCAGTATTGTCCATACGATACCCATGGCCATTCCCCTTTTCCTGTCGCACTGACGCCGGCCGGCAGAGCGCCGGGCCCATTGCCCAACACAGATGGCAATGGCCATATTAACGCTTTGTCATCGCCGCGGTTGGCAGCGCTGCCGAAAGTTTTTCCGGCTTTGCCGCCTTTGCTCAGACTCGGATGGCCGCCAGACGTTCGGCCAGATAGTCCATCAGCACCCGCACCCGGTGCGGCACATGGCGGTTGCTGGGCAGCATGGCGTAGATCCCCAGTTCGGGTGTCGGGAAATCGCCCAGGATTTCGACGACCCGGCCAGTCGCCAGGAAGTCGTCAGCAATGAAATCTGGCTGGCAGGTGATGCCCAGCCCCTGCGCTGCCGCTTCGGTCAGCACTTCGCCGTTGTTGGCGTTCAGGCGGCTGCGCACATGAAAATTCTCCAGCTGACCATCGACGATGAACTGCCAGGCCAGCGCGCTGCCGGCATTGGTGTAGCCCAGGCAGACGTGGTGGGCGAGTTCGGCCGGGTGGCGTGGCGTGCCGTGGCGCGACAGGTAATCGGGCGCCGCGAGCACCAGCATGCGGCTCGTTCCGATGCGGCGCGCCACGTCGCCGGCGTCAAGGCGCCGCGTAATGCGGATGGCCAGGTCGATGCCCTCCTCGATCAGGTTGATCCGGCGGTCGCTGTAATCCATGTCGAGCACCACTTCCGGGTAACGCCGGGTGAAATCGAGGAGCAGCGGCGCCAGGCGCTTCAGGCCGTAGCTCAGCGGCAGGCTGATGCGAATGCTGCCGCGCGGCGTCTGGCGCTCTTCGGCGACGCCCGTTTCGGCGGCTTCGACCAAGTTCAGGATAACCCGGCACTTTTCCAGATAGGCGGTGCCAGCCGAGGTCAGGGTCAGGCGCCGCGTGCTGCGCGCCATCAGCTTGATGCCCAGATGCGCTTCCAGCCCGGCGATCTGCCGCGTCACCACCGAGCGGGCGACGCCGATCTGCTGGGCGGCGGCGGCGAAGCTGCCCAGCTCGGCCACCCGCACGAACAGCTGCATTGCGTCGAGACGATCCATTGTTGCCAACTGAGCAATAGTGATTTGCGAATTGTCCTCTATTTCGCACCAAAAAAGGAGCATAAAGTTAGCGCATCGCAACAGGAGTTGTCACCATGAACCCGACCCAATTAGCCCTCTTCGTCCCGCACGGCGCGCCGACCTTTGCGCTGCGCCCGGGTGCAGCCGGGGCCGCCCTGGTCGAACTGGCGGCCACCCTGCCCCTGCCGCGCGCCATCGTCATCGTCAGCGCCCACTGGGATACCGCCGTGCCGACCGTCGGCTTTGCCGAGCGCCTGGAAACCATCCACGACTTCTGGGGTTTCCCGGAAGAGCTGTACGCCATCCGCTACCCGGCCACCGGCTGCCCCGAGGCTTCCCGCGAAGTGGTCGCCGCCCTGGAAAAGGCCGGCCTGCCGGTCGCCACCGATGCCAGCCGCGGCCTCGACCACGGCGCCTGGGTGCCGCTGCGCCTGATGTTTCCCGATGCCGAAGTGCCGATCATTCCGCTGTCGGTGCAGAGCCGCGGCGGCCCGGAACAGGCCTACGCCCTCGGCCGCGCCTTGGCGCCGCTGGCCGACCAGGGTTTCCTGATCATCGGCTCGGGCAGCATCACGCACAACCTGCGCGATTTCCAGGCAGCCTGGCACAACGACGGGCAGACCCCAGCCTACGTCCGCGAATTCGCCGACTGGCTGGCAGCGCAGACCGCCGCCGGCGACCTGTCGGCCCTGCTCGACTACCGCCGCCAGGCGCCGGGCGGCGTGCAGG
>DATGXM010000260.1:0-1601 GCA_035298985.1 Azonexus sp.
CGGCCCACTGGTCGCGGCGGCCCTGCTCGCCGGCGGCATGGGGCTGCGCGAGGTTTTCCTGTGGTCGCTGGTGCCGGCCATCCTCTGCCTGCTGCTCGCCCTTGCCCTGCGCGAGCCGGAACACGAGGCGGCAGCCTCTAGCGCGCCGTTCGACTGGCGGCTGGCCGACATGCCGCCCGCCTTCCGCCGCTATCTGGCGGTCGTCGCGCTATTCACACTGGGCAATTCGTCCAACATGTTCCTGCTGCTGCGGGCGCGCGAACTGGGTGTCGGCGAGGCCGAGATACCGCTGCTGTGGGCCGCGGTGTCGGCCGTCGCCGCGGTGTTCTCGACCCCGCTGGCGGCGCTCTCCGACCGTTTCGGCCGGCTGCGCCTGCTGCTCGGCGGCTACCTGGCTTACGGCATTTTCTACGTCACCTTCGGCAGCCTGGCGACCGACGGTTTCTGGCTGTTCGTCCTGTTCGCCTTCTACGGCCTGTTCATGGCCGCCACCGAAGGCGTCGAGAAGGCCCTGGTCGCCGACCTGGCACCGAACGGGCGCCGCGGCACGGCCTTCGGCTGGTTCAACCTGACCACCGGCCTGATGCTGCTACCCGCTTCCATCGTGTTCGGCTGGCTGTGGCAGGGCGTCGCCAGCTGGCTGGCCTTCCTGTTCTCCGCCTGCTGCGCCTTCGCGGCGGCCGGGCTGCTGAAGTTCTGGGTGTTTCGAGCGGAAGCTGGCTGAAGGGATGCACGGCTTTGAAAGGTCTCTGGATTCCCGCCTGCGCGGGAATGACGGTTAGTCGAAAAAGGCCGCTTTGGGTGCCATGACGGCCATCCCCCCTTCCTTAAGGGAGCGTTAAGCTTGGGCCGCTAGACTGCGCCGGAACCCCTTCCGGACCCCGCCATGTCCCCTCGCCTGATCCTGTCGCTACTGGCGCTTGCCGTCGCCTGCCCGCTGGCCGAAGCCGCCGAAACCCTGTCCTTGCAACCCGCCCAGCTCAAGGCGCTGGGCATTGCGGTCGCCGTCGTCGGCGACGGTGGCGATCTGCGTTCCGGCACCCTGCCGGCCCGCGTCATGGTGCCCAATGCCCAGATGCGCCTGGTTGCCGCCCCGGTCGGCGGCATGATCGACCTGCTGGCGGTGGCGCCCGGCTCGACCGTCAAACGCGGCCAGCTCGTCGCCCGGCTGGCTAGCCCGCAGGCGCTGGAATTGCAGCGCGATGCCTTGCAGGCGTCGAGTCAGTCGGCGCTGCTGCAACAGAACCTGAAGCGTGACGAGCAGCTGTTCGCCGAAGGCCTGATCGCCGAATCCCGACTGCAGGCGACGCGCGCCGCCGCCGCCCAGGCCGGCGCCCAGGCGTCGGAACGCAAGCAGGGTTTGGCGCTGGCCGGCATTGTGCCGGGCAAGCTGGGCGGCCCGCTCGCCCTCGTCGCGCCGATCGACGGCGTGGTGCTCGAACAGTCGGTGCAGCTCGGCCAGCGCGTCGAAGCCGCGGCCCCGATCTACCGCATCGCCCAGTTGTCGCCGCTGTGGCTGGAAATCCAGGTGCCACTGGCCGTGGCCGCCGGGCTGCGCGAAGGCATGGCGGTGAAGCTGGCCGACAGCGAGGTGAGCGGCA
>DATGXM010000261.1:0-3172 GCA_035298985.1 Azonexus sp.
CGCCGCTCAAGCCGGCACTGGAAAAGCACGGCCGCGCCATCGCCCTGATCGGCCGCGATGCCGCCGCCATCGGCATGGCGCTCGAAGGCAGCGGCGTGCCGACCCGTATCGTCGGCGACATGGAAGCCGCCGTGCGCTGGCTGGCGGCCCAGGCCGAAGCCGGCGATTGCGTGTTGTTATCGCCGGCCTGCGCCAGCCTCGACATGTACCGCAACTACGCCCATCGGGCGCAGGCCTTCATCGACGCGGTGGAGGGGCTGAAATCATGATGATCGGCGCTCTCGACGCCCCCCGCCGCCAGGTGGCCGAAATCGACTACGCGCTGCTGTGGAGCGTGTTGCTGCTGCTGTTCGCCGGCCTGGTCTTCGTCTATTCGGCGTCCATCGCCATCGCCGAAGGCGGGCGCAGCACCGGTCACCAGCCGGCCTACTACCTGATCCGCCAGGGCGTCTTCCTGTGCATCGGCATGGTCGCCGCTGCGGTGACCTTCCAGATTCCGCTCAAGCTGTGGCAGCGTTACGCGCCCTACCTGTTCATGGCCGGCGTCGTGCTGCTCGCCCTGGTGCTGATTCCGGGCATCGGCCGCGACGTCAATGGCGCCCGCCGCTGGATCTCGCTCGGCTTCGCCAACCTGCAGCCGTCCGAGCTGATGAAGCTGTTCGCCGTGCTCTACGCCGCCGACTACACGGTGCGCAAGATCAACGTCATGCACGACCTGAAGCAGGCCTTCCTGCCGATGTTCGGCGCCATGGCCATCGTCGGCATGTTCCTGCTCAAGGAGCCGGACTTCGGCGCCTTCGTGGTGATCATCTCGATCGCCATGGGCATCCTCTTCCTCGGCGGCCTGAAGGCGCGCCTGTTCGCGCTGCTCATCGTCGGCCTGCTCATCGCCTTCACGATCATGATCATCGTCTCGCCCTACCGGCGCGATCGCGTGTTCGGCTTCATGGACCCGTGGGCCGACGCCTACGGCCGCGGCTACCAGCTGTCGCACTCGCTGATCGCCTTCGGCCGCGGCGAACTGTTCGGCGTCGGCCTCGGCGCCAGTGTCGAGAAGCTGTTCTACCTGCCGGAAGCGCACACCGACTTCCTGCTAGCCGTCATCGCCGAGGAACTGGGCTTCTTCGGCGTGTTGGCCGTCATCGCCCTGTTCGCCATCCTCGTCCAGCGCGCCTTCGCCATCGGCCGCCAGTGCGTTCAGCTCGACCGCCTCTACCCGGCGCTGGTCGCCATGGGCATGGGCATCTGGTTCGGCGTGCAGTCCTTCATCAACATGGGCGTGAACATGGGCCTGCTGCCGACCAAGGGTCTGACCCTGCCGCTGATGAGCTTCGGCGGTTCCGGCGTGCTAGCCAACTGCGTGGCGCTGGCCATTCTTCTGCGGGTTGACTGGGAAAATCGCCAATTGATGCGCGGAGGCAAGCTATGACGAAGTACCGTGCTCATTCGCATCAATTGGCGATTTCGGCGCAGGCTAACCCGGCGCAGCCGGTGTTAAGCGCGCAGCGCGGCCGTAGCCAGAATCGTCAGTTGATGCGCGGAGGCAAGCTATGAGCAAGACCATCATGGTCATGGCTGGCGGTACCGGTGGCCATATCTTCCCGGCCTTGTCCGTCGCTCACCAGTTGCGCGATGCTGGCTGGCGCGTCGTGTGGCTGGGCAATCCGGAAGGCATGGAAGCCCGGCTGGTGCCGCAGCACGGCTTCGAAATGGTCTGGGTCAAGTTCTCGGCGCTGCGCGGCAAGGGCATCGTGCGCAAGCTGCTGCTGCCGCTCAACCTGCTGCGCGGCTTCTGGCAAGGCTTGCAGGCCATTCGCCAGGTCAAGCCCGACGTCGTGCTCGGCATGGGCGGCTACATCACCTTCCCGGGCGGCATGATGGCCGCGTGGACCGGCGTGCCGCTGGTCTTGCACGAGCAGAATTCGGTGGCCGGGCTAGCCAACCGCGTGCTGGCCGGCGTCGCCGACCGCATCGTGACCGGCTTCCCCGACGTGCTGAAAAAAGGGGCCTGGGTGGGCAATCCGGTACGTCCGGAAATCGCCAGGATCGCTCCGCCGGCCGAGCGTTTCGCCGAGCGCAGCGGCGCCCTGCGCATCCTGGTCATCGGCGGCAGCCTGGGCGCCCAGGCCCTCAACGAAATGGTGCCCAAGGGCATGGCCCTCCTCGGCGAAGCCGAACAGCCGCAAATCGTCCACCAGGCCGGGGAAAAGCACCTGGAAGCCCTGAAGGCCAATTACGCCGCGGTCGGCGTGCAGGCCCATTGCGTGTCCTTCATCGACGACATGGCCGGCGCCTACGAATGGGCCGATCTGGTCATCTGCCGGGCCGGTGCGCTGACCATCGCCGAACTGACGGCGGCCGGCGTGGCGAGCATCCTGGTTCCCTTCCCGCATGCGGTGGACGACCATCAGACCGGCAACGCCAGGTTCCTGGTCAATGTCGGCGGCGCCTTCCTGCTGCCGCAAAGCGAACTGACGCCGGAGGCCGTGGCCCTGATCCGCAATTATTCCCGCGGCCAGCTGCTGGAAATGGCCGAAAAGGCCCGCAGCCTGGCCAAGCCCGACGCCACCGAAGCCGTGGCCCAAATTTGTGCGGAGTGCGCGAAATGAAACACAAGGTCAAGAACATCCATTTCGTCGGCGTCGGCGGTTCGGGCATGAGCGGCATCGCCGAAGTGCTGGCCAACCTCGACTTCACGGTCAGCGGTTCCGACATCGCGGCCAGCGCGACGACCCGCCGCCTCGAGGCCGAGGGGGTCAAGGTGATGATAGGCCACGCTGCCGAGAACATCGTCGGTGCCGACGCGCTGGTGGTGTCCACCGCCGTCAAGGCCGACAACCCGGAAGTGGTCGCCGCACGCGAGAAGAAAATCCCGGTCGTGCCGCGCGCCCAGATGCTGGCCGAACTGATGCGCCTGAAGAGCGGCATCGCCATCGCCGGCACGCACGGCAAGACGACCACCACCAGCCTGGTGACCAGCATCCTGGCCGAGGGCGGCATCGACCCGACCTTCGTCATCGGCGGCCGCCTCAACAGCGCCGGCACCCACGCCAAGCTGGGCGAAGGTCGCTATCTGGTGGCGGAGGCCGACGAGAGCGACGCGTCGTTCCTCTATCTGCTGCCCATGACTGCCATCGTGACCAACATCGATGCCGACCACATGGCCACCTAC